>PLXP01000198.1 GCA_003151435.1 Acidobacteriaceae bacterium | reverse complement strand
GAGATGACTCCGATGGAGATGCCGCACAAGAAGCGGAAGCTTGCGAACCATCCGAAGTCGGGAGCAAGGGCTGCTCCCAGCGTCGCGAGCAGGTACAAGAGCCCTGAGGCCAACAGGCTACGGCGGCGGTCGATGGCATCGGCAGCAAATCCAGCGGAGAAGGAGCCGACAATGGTGCCGAGCATGGCGGCTGAAACGGCAATGCCCAAGGCGGCTGGGGAGAGGACGAACTGTGTCCTGAGCGCCTGTATTGAACCAGAGATCGCGCCGATGTCATAACCGAACAACAAACCGCCCAGTGCGCCTGCCATGGCGCTTAACGCAATCCTCCGATTGATCCCCAGCTTCATTCAGTTCCCTCCAGGAGACGATCCCTTTGCGCTTAGCTACGGCTTTCATTTTGCATCTTGCAGTGTAGCGGCGCCGACTAGGACGTCGAGTGCCGAGCTTTGACTCCCGGCGTTGCCGGCGTCGAAGGGTCCTGACCAGACTTGGCCCAGTTGGAAGCCTGTTCCTTGCGCGTTCTTCCAAACAGCGTCAGCATTGGTGTCGACGAACGATTTGTAAGCTGCTTGCGGAGAAACCTCATTCAGCAAGACCAGGTTGCGAACAAAGATTCCTTTGAATTGCACGCCGTCGCCGCCGCAATGAGGTTCGCAAGGATCATGCAGGACGCCATTGCTGTCGATGAGCAGGGAGGTGGCAGCAACGGCGATTTTCTGAGCGGCCTGGGACAGGGATGGATCAGGGTTCGCAGCGGAGAGTTCCGCGAGTCCACCGAGGACTACTCCCTGGTTATAGCTCCAAGTAGTTTGGCCGTTATTGGTGCAGCCCGCCCCTGCCGTCTGTCCTTGACCGTTACCCAGGCCGTCGTTGATCAGGTTCTTCGAGTTGATCATGCCGGAGGCGAGGAACCATGCCCATTCCATGTTTCCCCAATTCAAGTATTGACTCTTGCTGGCACCGGTCGTCCGGTTCGCCAAGTGGGCTGCCACAGAGAGGAATAACTCATTTGCAATGGCGTTCTTGTACTGTCTATCCTTGCTCCACCAGATGCCACCGCCACAGGTTCCGTCCCATCCGCCCGCCATGTCGGCAAAGATCACCTCCGCCATAGAGAGGTATTGTGCATTCAGCGTAAGGTCATAGGCATCAATCCATGCCAGCGCCCACCATCCTTCGTCATCGTAGAAGTTGTTAAGAAAGGCAGGGCTGGTGTTTTGGGCGGCGGTAAATGTGTTCGCAAATACTGAGTTGTACCGTGTCGACTTGCTCACACGAGCGTAGTCGACCAGCACAGTCAAAGCGTTTGCTGAATTCCACCATCCCGTCGATTGGTAGAGACCGGTCGATGGCGTGTACCACGTCTGCAAGCTCTGGATGGCATGGTTCGACTGTTGCAGATAGCTGAAGGCAGGCGCGATGGGAATCGGTGCGCCCTGCTGATTGTTAATGCTGCGAGCAGCGCAACCGGACAACAGGCTCAGTACTATTAGGAGAAAAGCAAGGGTACCGGGCATCCGCCGAATCATCTCAGTGCCTTTCCAGCCGCAGCCAACCTTGCTTCGACCGCTCGTTATGGAGTTGAAGTCGTTTCAATCATGGAGCTTCACATCCTTGTCAAAGCCATCATTACACTGGCCAGGACGGATGTCTTGCCTGAGGGGAGTTCATGCCCTTGTCAGCGCGACCTGTGAAAGAGTGAAATGCTTTTCTCTTCATAACGGAGACAACGGTACTCTTCGTATGACAGCGTTGTCAAACAGTCCGTTTTCCTGTACACTGCTTGCGTTAGAACAATGTCATTGGCTGTGTTTCGTATCGCCACGGAGCTCTTTGTCACCGCCTTGGTGAAACCGCGGGTAGAGGAGAAGTTGGGACGGGTCAAGCCGGGAACCCTGCCGTAACGCGTGCCATGTCATTGTTCCGGATGTGCTGCGACTCTTTGTACGAACACTTGCCACTGCGTCGCAATGCTTGCGACAGCATTCATGCCCGACTGACGATCGGCAAGGAGAACCAATGAATCGCCGTCAATTCACTTTGGGGAGCATGAACGCTCTTGCTGCGCTAGCCTGTACGACGAGAGGCATTATAGCAGTAGCCCAGCCGGGCCATGATTTAGCTGGAGAAAAGGGCGCAGCAGCCCCATCCGCCTTTGCAGCGACGGGTCGCCCGCCGATCTCTCAGCGCACATTCATTAGTGACGCCGTCGAGGACACCATCGTCAACGTCAAGGGCGCCATCCGAAATCCCAGGTTGGCAAAACTGTTTGAGAATTGCTATCCAAATACGCTCGACACAACCGTGCAGCTTTCGCAGCGGAACGGGAAACCGGACACGTTTATCGTAACTGGAGACATTCCGGCAATGTGGCTCCGCGACTCGAGCGCCCAAGTGCTTCCCTATGTGAAACTCGCAGCGAAGGACCAGAAGCTTCGCTTATTGTTTCATGGACTGATTCACCGCCAGGCCGACTGCATTCTCCTCGACTCCTATGCGAATGCGTTCTACGCAACAAATAAGCTGGGCGAGTTTGCCACTGACATTACGGTGATGCGCCCAGGGGTGCATGAGCGAAAGTGGGAGATTGACTCTCTGTGCTATCCCATACGCGTCGCCTACGGATATTGGCACGCAATCGGCGACGCGGAGCCACTGGACAGCAGATGGAACGAGGCGGCACACCGCATCATAGCTACCTTCCGTGAACAACAGCGTTTCAAGGGAGATGGTCCTTACCGCTTTCAGCGTCCGACGACGATGTTCTATGACAACTCGCCCAACCGGGGCTTGGGAAATCCGACCCGGAAGATCGGCCTTCTGCATTCGGCATTCCGTCCCTCCGACGATGCGTGTCTCTCTCCGTTCCTGGTCCCCGCCAACATGTTCGCGCTTGCATCTCTTCGCCAGTTGCAGCACCTTGCAACGGAGGCGATGGGAGACCGGAAGCTGGCCGGCAACGCCGAGCAGCTTGGCGACGAGTTACAAGCGGCGATCGGGAAACATGCAACCGTGAATCATTCGACACACGGGCGGATTTACGCCTATGAGATTGATGGCTTCGGCAATTCGCTGCTGATGGACGATGCCAACGTGCCGAGCCTCCTCTCGTTGCCGTATCTCGGCTGCTGCGAAAGCGAAGACGCCATTTACCGGCGCACCCGGGCTTTCGTTCTCAGCGATGACAATCCTTACTTCTTTCGGGGGGTGGCCGAGGGTATTGGCGGACCGCACGTCGGCCCCGGCATGATCTGGCCACTCTCAATCATCATGCGGGCTCTGACCAGCCGCGACGCAAACGAGATCGAGCATTGCCTGCGGATGCTGATGGATACAGATGCCGGAACCTGCTTCATGCATGAATCTTTCGACGCGAAGAACCCAAGCAACTTCACACGTCCGTGGTTTGCGTGGTGCAATTCTCTGTTTGGTGAACTTGTGGTCCGCGTCTCTGCATCGCACCCGGCAATTCTCGATAAAGTGTGAGGGCGCGCCTGCGCAACAAGACACCCGCCGCCCAGACGGGGAGCTCGCATTCAAAGCCAATCCCCGGTTAGCCGGCTAACTGGCATGAGAGGCTGGCTCTCCGGGTGGGTGCATTCTTCCATTGCATGTCTGCAAAACCAACAGGGCGCCTGCGAATCTGGAGCACACGCAGGCTGGCTGTGTTTCAGTGCGAAAGGGACATCCTTGACAAATAAAGTAATGACTGCGGTACTTCTGCTGGGTGGTTCCACTGCCGTACTCGCACAACAAAGCCCGGTGATGGTCCTGCGTGCTCCCTCAACCCCTTTGGTCGCGCACGACCCCTATTTCAGTATCTGGTCCGCTTCCGATCGGCTGACCGATAGCCCCACCCGGCATTGGACCGGCGCTCCGCAGCCGCTGAACGGAATTGTCCGCGTAGATGGGAAAGACTATCGCTATCTGGGCGATGCGGACCGCGGCATTCCTGCGTTGGAGGAGACTCATCGAGAGATCACCGCAACGCGGACGATAGTCTCATTGCAAAGCCCTGAGGTCGAGGTTCGGATCACATTTCTGACTCCGGCATTTCCCGATGATATGAAAATCATGGCGCGGCCCATCACCTACCTGATCTGGGATGTGAAGTCGCGCGACGGAGCCAAGCACGACGTGTCTGTGTATCTGGATGCCGATGGCGCCATGGCAACCGACCGATCGGACGAACCCGTTTTCTGGTCGCGCGCGGAGATTGAAGGTCTCCACGTTCTCCGTGTCGGCAGCGCAAAACAGCCTGTGCTTGAGCAGTACGGTGACAACCTGCGCATCAACTGGGGAAGCTTCTATCTTGCCATTCCCAAGTCCGAGGGCGCCGCTGAACTGTCTGCCGGGAACCAGGCATATCGCGATCGCTTCGCGGCAACCGGACACATTCCTCAGGAAGACGACCTGACGCAACCGCGCATGCCGCAGAGCCGCTACCCTTCGGCCCCTGCACTCAACGCGGTCCTCCCCTTCGGCACGGTAGGCGCAACTGTTGTAACCCGTCATGTGCTTCTGGCCTATGACGATATCTACTCCGTCGAATATATGCATCAGAGGCTGCTGCCCTACTGGCACGTGGAATTCGCAAGCTTCAGAGCCTTGCTTCAGGGCGCAGAGCGCGATTACCCCGCTCTGAACGCGCGCGCCGAACAGTATGACGCCGACTTGCAGAGCGACCTGATGAATGCCGGAGGCGCTGAATACGCTGCCATTGCAACCCTTGCCTTCCGTCAGTGTATCGCTGCACACAAACTCGTCGAAGACGCCGATGGCGTTCCTTTCTTCCTGCCCAAAGAGAATTTCAGCAACGGATCAATCTCCACGGTCGATGTGATCTATCCCTCCGCACCGATGTTTCTGTTCCTCAATCCGAAGCTGGTTGAGGCGCAAATGGAGCCGATCATGCGCTATGCGCAGTCCGGGCATTGGAAGTTCCCCTTTGCTCCTCATGACCTCGGCGTTTATCCCCTTGCGAACGGGCAACTTTATGGCGGAGGGGAACTCTCCGAAGACGATCAGATGCCTGTGGAAGAGTCTGGCGACATGATTCTGATGGCTGCCGCAGTTGTCCATGCGGAAAACAACGGTAGCTTTGCCGCTCGCTACTGGCCGTTGCTCACCAAGTGGGCTGAGTATCTTATGGCCAAGGGATTCGATCCCGAAAACCAATTGAGCACGGACGATTTTGCTGGGCACCTTGCGCACAATACGAATCTTTCCATCAAAGCGATCGAAGCATTGACCGCTTATTCCCAATTGGCAGATAGGTTGGGCGATCGCAAGGCCGCAGTACAATACGAGACTGCTGCCAGGTCCATGGCCGCCAAGTGGGTGCCAATGGCAAAGGAAGGCGACCACTACCTTCTGGCCTTCGATAAGACCAATACCTGGAGCCAGAAATACAATCTTGTCTGGGATAACATTCTCGGTCTCCACATCTTTCCGCGGGAAGTGGCCGACCAAGAGATTGCTTTCTACAAGACGCATTTGAACGCCTTCGGACTGCCTCTGGACAACCGGGCTACCTATACCAAGCTGGATTGGACCGTATGGTCCGCTACCCTGGCGCGCAACCCCGCCGACTTCCAGGCCCTCGTGCACCCCATCTTCCAGTTCCTCAATCAGACCACCGACCGGGTGCCCATGACCGATTGGTATGACACTGTCTCGGCCCGCGCGGTCGGCTTCCAAGCGCGATCGGTCGTTGGCGGAGTCTATATCAAGCTTCTGGCCGATCCCCAGCTGTGGAGTAAGTGGATTGCACGCACTCACAAGACTGCGGTTTCTCCGGCGCCCAAGGTCCTCGGGGTCACCCACGAGCGCCCAATGAGATAGATCATGGACCTTGGCTCAGACGAGGGCATTAGCCTCCGTCGGCACAGGTAATGTCTTGAGCAACTGGCCTGCAAGTCCTCTGCCTCATGCAACAAGCAGCATCCTTGAAACGCCCTTCTTGTCCAATTGTAATTCTCTTCAAAAGGTCGGATTGGATTCAGACCAGTTTGCTATCATGCAGCTGAGGAGCCGCACCCCGCAGTCCACGCCGGAATCAAGGGCACGTGCAGGCTACGACGGAGCGAAATGCCGTAAGGGCTCAAAGGCGCATACGGCGGTGGATATGCCGGGCCATCTGCCCGCCTCGCATGTGACCGCAGCCGGTCCGATCTCACAAAGTTTATAACTGGCGCCATGCGTCGACGGTTGGAATGAGAGCACATGTACAGTGAATTGTCAGTGTTGACAACGATATCATAGACCGCGAAGTCTTCGTCTTTACACGCATCGTTGTTATTTGGCTTAGAGTGCGCGCAGCTTCCACCTGTTCGCGATTGGCGCGTCGATCGATCACTCTACCTGAATCCAATAATCAACAGTGCCTACTGGAAATATAGGAAGAACAATGAACCTTCTATCAAAGAGTCTGACCTCGGCGAGCTTGGTGCTGGTCATCGGTCTCGGCGCCGCTGCGGCGCAGTGCGACCTCGATTCGTTAAAGTGTGGATTTGTAGATCCTCCAGAGAGTGCACGCCCGCGCGTATGGTGGCACTGGATGAATGGCAACATCACGAAGGAAGGCATCAAGCTGGACTTGGAATGGATGCACCGGGTGGGTGTGGCCGGCTTTCAGAACTTCGATGCGGCTTTGGATACGCCCCAGGTCGTCGACAAGCGCCTCGCTTATATGACTCCGGAGTGGAAGGATGCGTTCCGGTACGCAACCACGCTTGCCGATGAGTTGGGAATGGAAGAGGCAATCGCCGGATCACCGGGATGGAGCGAGTCGGGTGGCCCCTGGGTGCCTGCATCGCAGGGAATGAAGAAATATGTATGGAGCGAGACCTTTGTCGAGGGCAGCAAGCCATTCACTGGCACGCTTGCTCATCCTCCAACGAACACCGGCGCCTTTCAGACTCTAGGCGTTCGCGGAGGAGAGAACTGGCCTGGGGGGGCTTCGGCAGTTCCGCAGTTTTATGCCGATGCGGCGGTGCTTGCCTACCGCAGAGCGGCCAGCGATGTATCTTTTGAGTCGCTGCACGCGAGAATATCGGCCAGCGCAGGCTCGCCGGATATTGCCCTGCTGAGCGATGGGAATTTGGAAAAGACGACCCTGCTACCGATTCCGGCGATTGGCGCGAGTTCCTGGATACAGTACGAGTTCCCGGCTCCGCAGACTATTCACGCGATCACGTTTATCACCAAAGATCCCGGTGGGGATGCCGCCCGAGCCAACGGAATCGGCGCGCCTGAGAAATCGCTGGAAGCCAGCGACGACGGAGTGAACTTCCGGCTGGTAAGCAAGCTGACGGAAGGCAGCGCACCGGAGCATACGATCTCCTTCCATGCGATAACGGCGAAGTATTTTCGTGTTGTCTTCAAACGGAACGCACCGCCGCCGGAGTGGGCCAATGCTTCGGGAAACAAGGTTTTCCCGCCTCCTCCAGGCTTCGAGATCGCCGAATTGGTGTTACATCCCGGCGCTCGCGTGAACCACTTTGAGGAGAAAGCCGCCTTTACGCCGGAGTGGGATCTTTACGGCGTCGCAACTCCTGCGGTTGCTGCGGTGGATGCTGTGGCAAAGTCCGATGTGATTGATTTGACGGCGAAGATGCGGCCCGATGGAAAGCTCGACTGGACACCTCCGGCTGGCGATTGGGTTGTGCTTCGTTTTGGGTATTCTCTGCTGGGAATCGCCAATCATCCGGCCACCGCCGAGGCTACCGGCCTTGAGGTCGACAAGCTGGACAGAAGATTTGTGAAGAAATACTTCGACACCTACCTTGACAGCTACAAGGAAACGGTAGGGGCCGACATGATGGGCAAGCGGGGCATCCGCTATGTCATCAACGATAGTTGGGAGGCAGGCTCGCAGAACTGGACCGACAATATGATTGCCCAGTTCAAGAAGTATCGCGGCTACGATCCGATGCCCTGGTTGCCGGTCTTGACAGGCCGGGTTGTGGAGAGCGCCGAAGCCAGCGACCGCTTCCTGTGGGATTTCCGCAAAACCATCGCCGACCTGATCGCGAATGAGCACTACGGCCAGCTTGAGGCGACTCTGCACGAGCGGGGCATGGGTCACTACGGGGAATCGCACGAGTATGGACGCGCCTATGTTGCCGATGGAATGGAAGTGAAGAAGTTCAACGAAGTGCCCATGAGCGCGATGTGGACGCAGAGGCCGGGCGTGAACAACGAACAGTTCGGCGCCAATGCGGATGATCGTGAATCGGCGTCGGTGGCGCACATCTACGGACAGAATCTGGCAGCAGCGGAGTCGCTGACAGCTGCGGAAGCGCCGTGGGCATGGTCGCCCGAGACGCTGAAGCCGACTGCCGACATGGAATTGCTGAACGGCATTAACCGCTTTGTCATTCACGAGTCGGCGCACCAGCCGCTGGTGGGCAGGGCGCCTGGATTGACGCTTGGACCTTTCGGGCAGTGGTTCAATCGCAATGAAACATGGGCAGAACAGGCCGGGCCATGGATCGACTACATCGCGCGCAGCAGCTACCTGTTGCAGCAGGGGCATTTCGGTGCGGACCTGGTCTACTTCTATGGTGAAGATTCCAACCTGACCGCGATCTTTGGAAAGAAAGCGCCGGACGTTCCGGCGGGTTACGGCTTCGATTACATCAACGCCGACGGCTTGATCCACGAGCTGACCGTAGCCAACGGGCGCATCACCACGCCGGGCGGCATGATCTACCGGGTGCTGGGACTCGACCCGTACAGTAGCCACATGTCGTTGCCTGTGCTGCGGTCCATTTACAAACTGGTTGCGTCTGGCGCCGTAGTTGCCGGCCCGAAGCCGACGGATGACCCGAGCCTCAGCGACGACCAGACGGAATTCAACAAACTGAACAACGAACTGTTTGGCGATGGAACGGGTGTACATCAGGTGGGCAAAGGTACCGTGTATGCTGGCCAGAACCTGGGCGACGTTTTCAGCACGCTCAAGGTTGTGCCGGACTTTGACTACACCAAACCCAAGACCGATACCCGACTTCTCTTTGTGCATCGCAAGCTGACGGACGGCGATATCTACTTTGTCGATAACCGTAACAACCGGGACGAGACGGTGGATGCAACCTTCCGCGTAACGGGTAAGGTGCCGGAATTATGGCATGCGGAGACCGGCCAATCGGAACCGGCGTCGTTCCGAATCTCTGCGGGACGAACGACTATGCCGCTGCACCTGGAACCCTGGGGCTCGGTATTTGTGGCGTTCCGCAAGGCAACCACGGAAACCTCCCGCACACTGCCAAAAGAGATCGAGACGGAACTCGCCACCGT
Organism: Acidobacteriaceae bacterium; assembly: GCA_003151435.1. Lineage (GTDB taxonomy): Bacteria > Acidobacteriota > Terriglobia > Terriglobales > Acidobacteriaceae > Telmatobacter. Next base: position 13,478 of record PLXP01000198.1, on the reverse strand, counting down.
GAATAGCTCGTGGAATGTCACCTTTCAGCCGGATCGCGGAGCCGCTCCGTCAATCACGCTAGACAAGCTTGCCTCCTGGGCCGACAACTCCGACTCCGGGGTAAAGTATTTCTCCGGAACAGGGACCTACACTACGACCATCGATGCCAAAACCGATTGGTTCAAGAAGAGCACAAATGTTTGGATTGACCTGGGCGATGTCAAGAACCTGGCCGAGGTTACGGTGAACGGCAAGTCCCTGGGCATTGTTTGGCACGCACCCTATCGTGTCGATGCCACTAAGGCATTGAAACCGGGAACAAACGTAGTTTCGATCAAAGTGACGAATGCCTGGGTCAATCGGCTGATTGGCGATGAGCAGCCGGGCGTTACTAGGAAGATCACATTCGCCGACGTGAAGCCTTACAATGCGAAGTCCCCTCTGCTTCCGTCGGGCTTGCTTGGACCAGTGCGTCTCTATTCAATCGCCGCGCAGTGAAAGGAGAGCGGAGGGGGAAGGGTTCTGGATGCTCCGCGTGCTTGAACCACTTCTGTAGACGACTCGCAGCGCTGTCCAAATTTGCGCACCTCGTTCGAGAGAAATCTGGCCTGCCCGATGTCTTGTACCAGGGAGATTGTTGGTGAAGCAATGGTGAGCAGCGAAGTAAGTTCGGTCCTTGGCAGGGACTGCAAAGCGCCCTCAATCTTTCGTCGCTGATCAGACTGCTACGTTCTCTTCGATTACACCTGCTTCTTCTGCAAAAAGGGGAATGGCGCGCGGGTCTTGAAGGATTCCAACCCGATGGGCCGCCATTGCGAGATCGGGATTTGAACCTGGGTGAAAGCGGCAAGCCGGTCATCGCCGCCCAACATACATGGATTGCCAAACTGGCTTCGCCCGATGGATTTCTCTGTTTATGGCTGGAAGACCAGCGGCGTTCCCTGACGGACGGCGTCGAAGGAAGCGGCCTTCAGTACTGTTTGATGAAAGAGATGGCTATCGCCAACGAAAAGAGAGTATCCGAGGCAAAGTCGCCGGCAGAGCTGGCTGCTCAGTCGCTAGGCTAAGGCGCCACGCAATTTGCGATGGCTGCGGCATGGGCGCCCGACCCGATGAACCCTCCCCAGAATTTCGACCTGCCAACAAACGATGGAGTTCCGGTGCCGGAGAAACACTCAAAGTACGCGGCGAATGCGCCCCTGGTGTTCGTTGATCAGTGCATCGGAAATCTGAAGAAGTATCGCGCCATCGCAATGGATGTGGGCGATCAGGACGGCTTGCGCTTCGATGCCGGCAAGCTGCACGATATCTTCGACAAGTACGAAATTGCGAACAGTTTCGAGATCTATCCGGGCACGCACACCTGCGCCGTCGCTGATCGCTTTCAGAATCACGTAACGCCGTTCTTCAGCAACAATCTCTGCTTCAAAACAGGCCGCAGTAAGCAAAATATGCAGGAGCATCGCCATTATGGATCGATCTCATCGCAACTTCCGCAAGACGTCTGCCGGCGCCTCCGGTCTCTACATCTTTGGCTCCGCTGCAGCCGCTCGTGCCTTGTCTACCGAAGAGTCCGGGCACTCTTCGGGAAAGCTCGAACCCTTCCCGCTCGCCTCCGTTCGTCTGTCGCCCGGCATCTTCCGCGATCAGGAGGAAATCGACGCACGCTACCTCGACTCGCTCTCGGTCGACCGGCTCCTGCACACATTCCGCATCACCGCTGGCATTTCCTGAAACGCCGCGCCGTACAGGGGCTGGGAGGATCCGACCTCCGAATTGCGCGGCTACTTCGCCGGCGGGCACTTTCTTTCAGCTGTGGCGCTGGCCTATGCAGGTTCTGCAAATACCGACTTGAAGGCCGAAGAAACAGAGCTAACCTCAGTACAGGGTCGCGAGGATGTAGACTCGCATCCACTCGAGCCAATACTCAGGGTTAGACGACGTCAGAGGAAAGGAAAGCCGCTATGAAGAAATCGAATCTCCTGCTGCTCGCGATGATCACCACGTGCATTGCCTCAGTTGCGCGAGCAGAGTCGGCGAGGTCCTGCGCGGACGTCGCCAATCTGAAGATCGACGGCGTTGAGATTACAAAGGCCGTTCCTGTTCCCCCGGGAACCACAGTCACGCCTTCCTATCCCGGCGCTCCGAGCACAGGCCCGTTGCCTGCGCATTGCCGCGTCGATGGTGTCATCCACCGCCGCAAGGGAGCTGACGGTGAGGAGTTCGGGATCGGGTTTGCGCTGGCTCTGCCGGAAGAGGCAGCGTGGAACGGTGATTTCATGATGCAAGGCGGCGGCGGCGGAAACGGCGTGGTCGCTTACCCCCTCGGGGCTTCCTATTCCGGCGAGAAGCCAGCCCTCGTTCAGGGATTCGCGGTGGCCAGCACCGACACCGGACACAAGGCAAAGAACGGGGGATTTGATTTCTCATTCATGCGCGATCAGCAGGCTTATCTGGATTTCGCCTACCAGGCCAATGCCGAAGTCGCCGGAGTCGCAAAGCAGATCATCGCGCACTACTACGCGAAGCCCGCGGCATACTCCTATTTCGTCGGCTGCTCGACCGGCGGACGCGAAGGTATGATTCTTTCCCAGCGCTTTCCCACTGTATTCAACGGCATCGTCTCCGGCGATCCGGCCATGCGCACCGGTCTCTCGAACCTTGCAATCGGCAAGTGGATTCCGGTGTCCTACAATCAGGCTGCACCTAAAGACGAATCGGGGAAGCCGCGGATCGAGAAGTTCCTCTCCGCAAGTGAGCGAAAGCTTTTCATGGATTCCCTCATGAAGACTTGCGATGCACGAGATGGCGTAGCGGATGGGGAAATCTTTGATCCGCTAGGCTGCGATTTCGATCCCGTGGTGCTCGTCTGCAAGGCTGGCCAGAGTGAAGCTTGCATCGCGCCGGAGAAAGTTGCGGCGATCAAGAAGGCGTTTGCGGGACCGAAGAACGCATACGGAACTCAGGTCTATCCTGGCTTTCTGTATGATGCGGGCATCGCGATGACTGGCTTTGTGCCGGGTTTGCTGGCGATGGGCCAGAACGGGCTCTTTGGGCCATATCCAACGGCGACCGAGATCGACGTCGACAAGGAGGCGCTGCACGCAGGCGATCCGCTGGTGGAACCCGCATCGACCAACCTGTCGATGTTCTCTGGTAACGGCGGCAAACTGATCTTCTTCCATGGAGACAGCGATCCGTGGTTCTCACCCCTGGATACGCTGGGCTACTATCAATCACTGGGCGCGGCCAACGGCGGAGCCGACAAGGTATCCGAATGGAGCCGACTGTTCCTGGTGCCTGGAATGGCGCACTGCGGCGGCGGCCAGGCGCTCGACCGTTTCGACATGTTGAGCGCCGTTGTGAACTGGGTGGAGAAGGGAACCGCACCAGACGCCGTAATTGCAACGGGGCAGGCGTTCCCCGGGCGGAGCCGCCCCCTCTGCGCCTATCCTAAACATGCCCAGTACACGGGGAGCGGAGATAGCGAGGATGCGCGGAACTTCAGATGCAAGTGAGGGCGCGCCCCAACGCAATTTTCACTTCGATTCCGTCAACAAAATACTTGAAAGAAAGTGAAGATCTATGCTCATTTCAGTTCTTCGGCGGCTCTCAATCTTTGCTCTCGGTTCCATTGTGATTTCATCAGTGTCACTTTGTAAGGCTCAATCGCAACATGCTGGACCCCGAGTTATCGTCGTGAATCTCCAGGACACCACCGGGCGGGTCGATCGCTTCTTCGACTTGTCTGTTGGGTCCGACTATCCGGGAACATTGATTCGCGATGACGGCCAGGCGCAACTCAAGCTCGCCGTGGATGAACTCGGCTTTCGCTATATCCGTTTTCACGCGATCTTCCACGACGTTTTTGGAACAGTACACATCGAAGATGGAAAGACCGTCTATAACTGGTCAAAGATCGACCAGCTTTACGACGACTTGCTGGTGCGGCACATCAGGCCGTTTGTCGAGCTCGGTTTCACACCGAAGGCGCTTGCCACGTCGCAGAGCAGCATCTTCTATTGGAACGGCAACACATCGCACCCGAAGCCGGAAGGTTGGCGCGACCTTGTCAATGCCTTCATCCGGCACGCCGAGGAGCGCTACGGAAAAAATGAAGTGCGCACGTGGTTTTTCGAAGTGTGGAATGAGCCCAACCTCTCCGGCTTCTGGGAAGGTGGCGACCAGAAGGCATACTTCGATCTCTACGATTTGACTGCGGAGACGATCAAGTCCGTCGATCCTGCGTTGCGGGTAGGAGGACCGAGCACTGCCGGAGCAGCATGGGTTCCCGAGTTTCTCACCCATGTGAAGCAGAGCGGAGCTGGCGTTGACTTTGTGACAACGCACACCTATGGCGTCCAGGGCGGATTTCTCGATGAGAATGGGAAATCCGATACGAAGCTCGATCCGTCGCCAAACGCAATTATCGGAGACGTGCGGCGAGTTCGCGAACAGATTGCCGCTTCGCCGTTCCCGGAACTTCCGCTGTATTTCAGCGAGTGGAGCACAAGCTATACGCCGCGCGACTCCGTGCACGATTCCTACATCAGCGCACCCTACATCCTGACCAAGCTCAAAGCCAGTCAGGGGTTGGCACAAGGGATGAGCTACTGGACCTACACCGATCTCTTCGAAGAACCCGGACCTCCAACGGCGCCGTTTCAAGGAGGATTCGGCCTGCTGAATCCGCAAGGCATTCGCAAGCCCGCATATTTCGCGTACAAGTATCTTCATGCGCTGCAAGGCGACAGCCTCGGGACAACCGATCCGCAGGCGATGCTGGCTACCCAGGACGGAAATCTCGCAGCCGTCATTTGGGACTTTGAGCAGCCGGATCAGAAGGTGAGCAATCGATCTTTTTATACGAAGCTGATTCCCTCCCATGCGGCCGGTTCCGTTGCGTTGCAGGTAACGCATCTTGTTCCGAGTGCTGCGTACCGCTTGGAAGTCCATCGCACTGGTTTTCACGGAAACGATGCCTATTCCGCATACATCGAGATGGGCTCTCCCAAGAGTCTGACCACAGAACAGGTCGCTCATCTGAATGAGATTACGCGCGATCTGCCGGAGACGGACAAGGTGGTGCAAAGCGGACCCACGGGCACGATCGAGCTCACTGTGCCGATAAATAGCAACGACATTGTGCTCGTCAGCCTGCAACGCGGTCGGGGGGCGAATTGAAAGATCAAGGTCCCGCACTGTTGCTCGCAAAAGAGTCGATGAGTTGGATCATTCGTCCGCGTGGCCACCGAAAAATAAGCAGCATGTCATTCAGGAAGTTCGCATTTTCTTCTATTCTCATGGGCGCCATGAGCGTTGCCTCGCTAGCCCAGGAAGCTTCAGCCCACCCAAACTGGCCGGGGCCAGGGCAACTCTTTGTCGGGGCGTGTTATCAGCCCATTGATCGCACCCCGGAGGAGATTGATCGCGACATTGTGATCATGAAGCACGCGGGATTCAACGTTGTGCGCATGGGAGACCTTTCGTGGGACTCATTTGAACCATCGCAGGGGAGATTCGAGTTCGATTGGTTCGACAAGGTGCTGGACAAGATGCAGGCCAACGGGATCAGAGTGATTCTCGATATTCCCGGTTTGCCGGCGCCCATCTGGCTGCATCGCGCGCACCATGGAATCGACATCGTAAGTCAGAATGGCACTCGCCTTCCGCCCGCAGAGCGCTATATGGACAACATCAGCGATCCGGATTATGTGCGTGAAGTGGGAATCATGGCTGATGCATTGACGAAACGCTATGCGCATCATCCGGCGGTGATCGCTATAGGGTACGACAACGAGATCGGAAACGGTTTCATGTCGTATTCAGAAGCCGATAGGCAGCGGTTCATCACATGGCTCAAACAGAAATACGGAACCATCGAGGAACTTAACAAAGCTTGGGCGACTCAGCGATGGTCGCGCCGGTTGAGCAGCTTCGATGACGTGGACCTGCCACTGGCAGACGGCCCGGGACCGCCCGAGCGCTATCTTGATCTGCACCGCTACTGGTCCGATGTCACGGTGGACCGGCTCAAGGAACTGGATGCAATTCGCCGCCGCAATATGCCGGATATTCCATCCATCTCGAACCTCTGGGATACTGCGTCGCGACGAGGCTTCGATTATCTCGCCACGTATAAGTCATACGTGTCGTTCGGTGCCGAAGGCTTTTATCCAGGGGACCCAATCAGTGGTGCTTTGGGTGCGCTGATGACGAAAGGCGACTTGGCCACACCCATTTGGTTCAACGAATTCACTGCCGGCGGCGGAGGCTTCTATGGAACGCCGGGCCGAAGCCGGATGTACGCGTATCTCGGCCTCATGATGGGCGCGCAGGGCATCCTCGCATGGACATTCAATAGTCACCTTGGAGGAGAGGAGCAAGCGCTCTTCGGGCTCGTTGACCACGACGGAACACCATCCTGGAAAGTGGATGAGTTCACGCGCATCGGCTCCGAATTCAAACAGCTCTCGAAGCTCGGCTTTCCTCGCTACACGCATCCGGAAGTCGCTATCGCCTATTCGTTTGATTCTTTTGTCGATTCAAATCCGAACGGTCCCTCAAATACAACGCGTCAATACTTCAGAACCTCGTATACGGAGCAGGTGCAGGGAGCCTTTGAGCCTATGTTCCGGGCCAACATTGACACCGCCATCATCAATATCGGGCACAGCACCCTGACCCCCTACAAGCTGGTCATTGTGCCGGCCGATTACGTGATGGATGCCGCAAGTGCCAAGGCAATTCGTGAGTACGTAAGCGAAGGCGGTACCGTACTGATGACCGCGTTTTCGGCCAAAGTCGACGAACATGGGCAATGGTTCGACACACCACTCCCCGGACTCTTGGGCGATGTCTTCGGGCTGAAGACAAACGCGTTCTGTGACGCCAAAGCGCTGAGCTTCGAGTTGGGTGGCGATTTGATCGAGACCAGGTTGCACCGCTACGAAGTGCTGGAACCCTCGACTGCCACCATTGTCGCGCGATTCATGAATACCGGGGACCACACTCCTGCTGTGACGGTTAATAAGTTCGGCAAGGGAAATGCGATCTACCTGGCGACGGAGTCTCATCCTTCCGCGATCGGACCATTGATGAACTATCTCCAGACGGTAGCCGGCGTTCAACCGGGCCCGAGGACGCCCGAGGGAGTCTACGCAAGGATCGTCGATGGCCGGACTCTCTTCGTCAACACCACCGGAGAAGATAAGAGAGTCCCCATCGATGGCGTCAAGAAAGGACTCATCAGCAAGCGCGTGTTTCAGAAAACCTTGATCCTTGGACCAATGGAAGCAGATCTTATCGAATGATTGACCCTCGAGAGCGACGGCGTGTGAGTTTGATCTTGATCCACAATCCGATCCACAAAATGTGCGGTCTTACACGACTTCGGTGGTCATAGGCGTTCCCCACGGGTTTGTAAGTCGTTGAAAAACCTGGAAGCGGAGCCCTGTCACGGCAGAGGTCAACATTCACATGGACGTATAGTCGCCTTGATCGAAGCCGCTGGCGCGGCGGACGCTACGCGTGCGATACTTCCGACATCATGGGCTTCAACCGCGTCCTGAATCGCCTTTCGCCTCTTGCCCCTATCTCTTTATTATTCTGTCTATTGTGGGCGAAAGTCGATTCAATCCCCATAGCCTGACCGCATCCGCCGCAAACGCCAGCGGCTCCCTTCAAGTCGCTGTATCCGAAGCGCCCCATTAAGAGCACTCCAAGTGCGCATCACTGCGTCGCGGGGCGCTCCAGATACAGCACTATGCCTTATCGGACAAGTGACCTCTCGTTCGACGATTAAGAACAGGAAACCGACGCGCGCATTGATCTGAATCCAGCTATTTCGGGGTGGCGTGCATCCTTTAAGTTCCTGGTTGTTAACCTCGTTACGGTAACATTTTCTATTTCTTCCCGTCTCCGGGTGACCGTGGACATGTCAACACCTTCCACCAGCTTCGCAGTATCGATTCGCACACTGAAAGGCATTAAGTGGAGTTGATCGAGGTGGGATCCGATTGTGAATGATGGCGCGGAGGACGACCGTCTTATCGTCAAAGTTCAGCGCGAAGCCGCTACCAGGCGAAAGATATGCGCCCCGTATTTTTTAACGATGCCGGCCCCAATGCCCTGCACGGCTAGTAACTCCGCCTCATTGCGGGGAGCGGTCATAGCAATACTAAGCAGCGCTCGATCGCCAAAAATCCTGAATGCCGGAACCTCCACATCCTTTCACCGATGGCGTGATAGTACCGATTCTTCACCCATACGGCGTTTTTTGCGCGGATGAGCATAAAGTCCGTCATCACCTGAATGTCTTGCTTAGGACCCCAGCAGAAGCCTGCACCGTCAGGGCAGGGATCGCCATGGATAGGCTCCGAATACTCCTGCTGCAGCGGTATCTGCCCGTTGCTCATCCTGGCCGGATTGTACGGAGGCTGGCCATTGAGCAAGGCGTTGGCTTCTTGATACTGCGATGAATTACCCACGGGATTCATATCGACGGCGTATATGCTCACTCCCGCCCGCTCTGCGGCGCTTCCGATGGCCTTGAGCAGTTCCTTTTGCGCAGCGTTCATCTGCTGGTTTTGCGTGAAATAGATAAGCGCCTTTCTGTCTCCGATGCGCTGCTGCGATTTGACCAGCGCAAGCAGCCCAGCCAGGTTCAGTTGCGCGTGCTGCTCCTTCGCGATCACCTGCGAGTCCTGCAACGCCGTCACCAGCGATTGCGCCCGCGCCCGTTCTTTCACCTCGACATGACGCCCTGTGAGGTCGGTGCCCGTCTGCGCGATGGCGATGAGGTTTTTTTGCCTCGGATGCAGCCTTCGTTCTGCCCGCATCTGCTTTCTGATCGTTAACGATATTGATGGCCAGGCTATGGGTAGACGTCAACGCGATGGCTTGGCTCTCGGTGACAACATTGACAGCGTGCCCGACCGCACTGCGATCATCCGTAAAGCTCTGGATCAGCCGGAGCCGGTCGCTGAAGTCCAAAACGGAGAACGAGTAGCCCGCAGCCGGAAGAGCCGCGAGAATTTTTTAAGCAAGGTTCCGCGCGCTTTTCGCCGTCGGACCGTGGAACGGATCGAATAGCAGCGTAATCAAGTGCCCCGCACCGGCGTCCGCCGTCACAAGATGAAACCCGGTCAGCTTCACCGGAGCATTGTTATCCGTCACCACGATGTCTTCCGGCTTAAGGTCGAGGATGGCGTTGTGATTCTTGTCGTGCACGACCAGGTCCAGTGAAACCTCATCAACGTTTGTGCTCATGCTCGGAGCCTGATCCATTGCTGCGAGAGCCGTCGGAACTGGCGCGGGAGCCTTTTGATTTGCAGGTTTTGTCTGCCCGTTTGCGAAGGAAAAAGAAAAGAACAGAAAGAATGCCGCAAACCAGCAACCCGCGGACAATTTCAGAAGCGATGCTCCTGGCAGGTGCTTACAATAATCGCTCATGTCCAGCACCGTTTCTCAGTACTTTGATGTGCAAGTGCTTCCCAGCCGAATTCCGCAGGAAAGCGTCGCTATTCTAACTTGTATAGAAGCGCTTTGAAACGAAAATTCCGCCTGCGTGGAATTCTAATCCGATTTCCCCGCCGTTTAGGAATTTCCGCGAGGTTTACCGTCTGCGGAAAAGCGACTGCCTTGTGTCACGGCACAGTGTCAGGCATGCGCTTCACGTGCGCTCAATGCTTTTAGAGTGGACGAAGTTCAAGCACACTAAGCATGAAGCCGCAGATGCGCACGGTGCAATTGCGGAGCACAGTTAGGTGCAGAACGGTGCCGACCGGCTGAGTGAATACGGGGGCATTGAGTCCTCCGACGACGGTTGGCCATTGATACTGGTAATCCTGTCGCCCTGCTTGAGCCCGGAACTCTCGCCCGTGCTGCCTGCGACCACTGGTCGGATTGTGGCCCAACCGGAACTAACCCGTTCTCGGAGCTACTCCCTGTTTGGTAGTCGTGCGCCTTCACTCCCATTTATCTGGAGCTACCAAACAAGCGTTGCCACAACCCGCGCTTCTTCGGTCTGAGGTGATCCGGTAGAACGACTCGATCCGCTTGCGGATCAAAAAGCAGTAAGCGATGCTTCTGGGCCAATGATCCGACGTGTTCCGCAACGTCATTTGCCTTTGACCAAACGCAAGAAATGGCCACGGCCATGCCCGAGTGATTAAGGGTGCACGACCATGGACAGAAATCGAGGTCGCCAACCCTATCTTCCGGGATGGTGTCAATCTCAGGCCACTTTTCGATCAACTCCTGATAGAACGCGCCCACGGCCGGGCTGTCGCCCTCCAAGTAGGGCCATTCCTCGTAGAGCCTAAGATAGACCACTCGCGCTTCGTCGTCGGTTAGAGGTGTCTCGGATTCCCAAGCTGCGAGATCGAAGCTCATTGCAGTCCAATTGTAACTGTGGGTGTTTTCTTCCACTGTTGGTGAGTGGTGGCCTATCCGGACCTTTGGCTGTTAATCGCCTCAGCAGGACAAAAATTGAGTAAAGGAGGGATGGGCGTAATCCAAGAGTGATGTCCGACTTGGGCTGCGCATAAGGCTGATTCGCACCTTGGCACCAGTCCAATCGGTAGAATCCCGGCATGGCCGTGCGCCAGAACGGTACGGACGTTGCCCAATGGCGAAGTGGCGACGGACGCGGCGGCCGGCTCGCCGATCGTCGAGTTTCTTCTGCTGGATAGCGGTCGATGAACGTTGTCTACTTGATACGCTGAGAAGCATTGACCGGCATCGGAACGAAGGCTATACAGCTCACAAGATTGACGACCGTCTGCAATACGTACTTGTCGCTCTCTTCAGGGTCCGACTTCAACAGCCACTCCCTGCTTTGCGTCATGACCCAGGCAAGCAAATCCTGTTCCGGATGAGCATCGATATACTGCTGCGTGGAACTATTCTGTTCAGATTTCCCATCCAGTGAAGCATAAAACTGCAAAAGAGTAGTGTGGCGCCGCATATGATTCTCCTGCTCGTCCGCCGTTATCAGAGGCCACGTCAGACCCGATTCCTTCATCGCCTGAAAACAGAGAAAAAGCATCTCAAGTGCGAACTCCTGCTTGGCCGCAGGCACGCCAAGACTCCGCAAAACGAGAACTGCAGCAAGCATATTGGGCTGGGAGGAAAATATCTCGTCCGCCAGTCCCAGCTTCTGTTCGGCGGTCATTTCCTGCACTGCCTTAATGGCTCGCAAGAGGGCGCTGCGCGAAATCCGGCTCATCTCTGATTTCCATTCTCGCTCAGCGGATCACGATTGCCGCGTACGCTACGGTTATATATTCCGATCCAGCAAGAACGAATGAGACTCTCCCCGTGGAAGGTTCCTGTGGGCTGGTCAAGCTTCCGTCATCCGTGTGCTAATTCGGAGACGGTCTTTCGATGCTGTCGACGACAATGGTCTCAATATTGCCTTTTCCAATCTTCAGCTTGAGCCCGATCCCCTGGCCGGCAAGATAGCGGCTCAAGTGCGTGGAGAGTGATGTACTTCTGAAGGGGATCACAGTTCCTCGCTCTTGTCCGCTATCGTGAGTTTGAACTGCCACCCCTCATAGCTCATTAACATACTGCCGAACTGGTCCCAGTTGATCTCGCGGCCATCGATGACGAGCAGCGGGAGGCGACCGCCTTGGCGTTCGTCCCATTCGATCCGTCCACGTACAATCCCTTGATCCGAAATTTGGAGGCCGTAGTCGCCGTTCTTGAGATGTTTGACCGACAAGGCGCGGCGCATCTTCTCGACCAATCGCCCAAAAAGTACAAGTTGATCTTCCCCGGGATCCCCAATGATCTGAAAGAAGTAACCGGTCGGATTCCCGTTGCGAAGTTCAAACGCATCGAGGGCGATGCTGGTTGCCAACAATTGGGTGCGAAAATGGAACTCATGAATTTCTCCACGGCAATCGCTTAATCCCATCGATTCGAACGCGGCGTGTTCAAATCCTTCCAGTCCGGCTGCCTTTGCCACCTGAGTGTTGAAGCATAGGCTGCACAGCAGGCGGTATCCCTTTTCGGCTGAACCAAAGTGAACGATATCGTAGCCTGGCCTGTTCTGGCCACAATCGTCGCAACGGATCTCTTGGCGCGATGTTGACGTGGCGGTATCCATGTTCAGCGAGGATAGCAGAGAGTCTGGCAGAGACGACTTCCAGTTGCGAGTGTGTGCGCGAGTGCGTCGACGCCCCTATCGGCGTCTACCGGGTCTCCGGCTAGTACTTCATGCTCCACGCCGCCTTCGAGCGCGGCTGGCTCGACCGCGACCGTGCTATGCTCGAGTCGCTCTTGGGCATCCGCTGAGTCGACGCCAAATTCATCGTCACCTACTTCGCCAAGGAGGCCGCCAGGCTGCAGTGAAACCGTGAAAGAGCGAACAAGCGAAGCGGGTGAAAAATCACGTGAAGGTGTCATCCCGTAGCGGAGCGGAGGGAGCCGCAGTTGTTTTTGTTTCTTGCCAGCCACGAACGGCGGGTGCCACAGGTCCCCTGATTTTGGAGACCTGGAATAGCACGACTCACCTTGCAGCGGTATCTCCGGTTGACTTTGCTCTTAACCAGGTGCAGCAAAGAAGGGCCGGCGCTTGCGCCGGCCCTTCTCATTCACTTCTTCCTCATTCACTGTCGCTGATCGATCACTGACCACTGGAATTTAATTCGATCCCGCAGCCCCCGCCGCCGCCGTCTGGATCGACACTAGCTCCACTTCGAAGATCAGCGTCGCGTTCGGCCCGATGTCTCCCGGTCCCTGCGCTCCGTAGGCCAGACTCGACGGCACAAAGAGCTGCCACTTCGATCCCACCGGCATCAGCTGCAGCGCTTCGGTCCAGCCCGCAATCACGCCCTTCACCGGAAAGGTCGACGGCCCGCCGTGCTTGTCCGACGCGTCGAACTCCGTTCCATTGATCAGCGTGCCCTTGTAGTTGCACACCACCGTATCGTCCAGCGTCGGCTTCTCGCCCGTACCCACCTTCAGAATCTTGTACTGCAGGCCGCTGGGCAGCGTCACCACGCCTTCATTCGTCTTGTTCGCGGCCAGGAACGCTTCGCTTTCCTTCTGCGCCGCTGCGCCCTTCTCGGCATCTCCACAAGCATCGTCCCGCACCAATTTAGACACACCTATGCCACAGAGATGCTTCGCTCCGGTGTCAGCTTCCCCGTCCTGATGAAGTTACTCGGCCACGTCGATCCCGAGATGACCATGCGCTATGTCGATGTGGCCCTCACCGATCTCGAGCGCGAGTTCCGAATGGCTCGCGCCAAACCAAGACATTTGGCTCCCCAACCCAAGCCCTCGTCTCTACAACCGCGTGCAGGCTTCAACGGCCTCGTCGATTTACTCCAGGCTTCCCAACATGCGCTGGAGGTGTTCCGACGCTCGTTACCAATCGGCGAGATGCGGAATCGCCTTGATCGGCTCGCCAACCGACTCACAAAGATACTCGCCGAAATACGCAAACTCCAAACCAACTGAATGAAAAATGGGCAGACATTGGCCG
>PLXP01000058.1 GCA_003151435.1 Acidobacteriaceae bacterium | reverse complement strand
ATGCCCAAACTGTAGAAGATGAGGCTAAGTACGCACGGGCGAGGGTGAGCGGGGTTTCGCGCCAGGCGGCGTCAAGACCCACCAAGGCAGCGGCAGGGGCAGTGAGCGGCGGCCCGGTGAGGCCGAGACGGGTGAAGGAACGGCTAGCGAGGTTGCGGTCGAGATCATCAGCGAGCACGAGGAAGTATGCATTGCAGGATTGAGCGAGTGCGTTCTCGAGACCTAGCGTGCCGTGGCCTTCGCGAAGCCAGCAGCGGCCGCTTGCGCCTGTGCAGGGCACGTGGGGATAGACGAAGGCGTGCTGCTCGCCATAGGCCAGCGCTACGAAAGGCTTGACGAGCGAACCGGGGGCGATGGGATGCTCCGCATCAGCCCAGTGTTGTGCGAGGACGCGTCCGGAGCGGCCAAGCAGGAACCAGGAGAGATTGCCGTCGCCGAAGTGCTGTTCGAGTGTGGCGGAGGCGCCTTGCGCAAAGAGCGCGGAATCCTGCGCCGCGAGAGGTCGCGCGACGAGTGAGAGAGTCAGCGCAAACAGTGCCAGAGTCGGCCGCGCGGAGAAGGGGACACATTCGGTGCGGGTCATGGGTGTTGCCATTGGTAGACGACGGTCTGCCTCACCTGCGTGCCTTCGTCCTTCTCCTGCATGCTTTCGCGTTCGACGTGCACAAACATGCGGCCAAGGCTGGCGATGTTGCCAGAGAAGAACGGCGGAGTCTGACCGTTGCCGTCCTGAGCATCGTCGTCTGGTGTCGGGGCCGAGTTGTTACTGCGGTTGGCCGTGTCGAGGCTGCTAACAAGCTTGTGAAAGGTTTGCTGCTCGCGCGGCGTGTGGCGGAAAACCGCCGCATAAGTGAGGCCGTCAGGCTTGGATTGCGCTGACGGATTACGGTGAGAGAGCAGGGCGTTCAGCAGCGATTCGCTGGTGGCGACGAAGAGCTGGTTCTCGCGAACGGCAAGGTAAAGCGGAACCTGACCATCGAGGGCAGAATAGTTGCCAGATGTGCCGAAGTGCTGGACCCATACGACTCCAAGCTGTGAGGCGGTGAGGCCGGGACGGAGTGCGTTGGCGATGGCGTTCTGGATGGCGTCCTGGTTCCAGGGAGACGCAGCCGGAACCACTATACCGCGATCGATGGAGACGAACATTTCGTCTTGCGGAGAGCGGGTGGTATAGACCTTGAGCAGAGCGGCAGGCTGCGCGGCGGCGATGAGGGTGCGCAGGGGCTTGTATGGATCGGATTGCGCGACGATCACTGGGGCTACGTCGATGCGCTCCTCGAGCATGGAGGGGCTCCCCGCGTTCTCCTGGGCGACACCGGACGGAGCGGACCATGCGACGCGCATCTGCTCGGGTTTGAGATCGAGAAGGTTTTCACGCAGTTCGGCGAGGACGCGCTCGGGATCGGGAGAGGCCTGCGCGGAGGTGAACACGGCGCTATCGGGAGCGAGTACGAGCAGCGGCTGGACATTGCCGGAGGCGGTTGCAGTCGCGCCGGGTTTGCGCAGAAGGACGCGATCTTCGCGATAGGACTGCGGCGTGCGATGGAGGTCGCAGAGGGCAGCACGGTACTGCTTCATTTCGGTGATGTTGCGCTGGACCCAGTAACTGCGGAAGTAAGGCGACGGCACCAGCTTCTCGAGATTGAGAACCATGCGGAGGTCGTCGGCAGGGCCGATGGCTTGCTTGAGCGCGTCGGCGTACCAGGGTTCGTCTGGCAGGCTGCGGGGATGCGCGCCCTGAAGACGATCGAGGACGGCAGCTATGAGGTCGGCGCGGGTACTGAGAACGAGCCAGCCATTGCTGGCGGCAAAGGCGGCGGTGCGATTCGATTGCTGGTCCTGGTGGACGTAGAACTGCGCGGAGCCCTCAGTGCGCTGTCCGAATTTGTCGCGCACCTGCCAGAGGGGGGTGGCTTCGACTTGCGCCTGATCCATGCGGGTGAGGTAGACGAACTCGATATTGCCGATGTCGTAGAGGGCGAGAGCGCTCTGCGAGCCAGCAACGGAGGAAAGCAGGTTATTGTCAGGGCGGATCGAGGCGGCGGCGGAGAATTCGTCCTGTGCCTGGGAGAGGCGTTGGAAGAGGCGAGAACGACTGAAACCCTGGTAGTTGGCGCCCTGGAGCCAGACGCGTTTTTCTGCGGACGTGTTCCAGTCCTTGAGCAGCGTACGAAAATCTTTGGCCTCGAGATAGAGGAGAGCATTGTCAGGGAAAAGGGCGGCAAGATCGGTGTGCGCCGGGACGATTTGCGCGGCCGCCCAAAGCACAGCGGCAAGCGCGGCAGCGATGGCAGACCAGGTGAGACTTTTCTTCATGGCTGATCCTCCGTGGCGAGCTTCGCCGAGATGGATACGGGCATTCCGGGCAAGAGGCGGGAGCGAACAATGCGATCCTGATCGAGCTCCGCCCGGACATTGGGCGCGCGGGCGTCATTCTGCTGGGATCGAGCCATCTCCAGATCGATTTGCTTCTCCTTGTCTTCGAGGGCCCTACGACTCGCGGGATCGTGAACGAATTGAAGAGCCCTTGCGGCCATGCGTGACGCCGTCACGAAGTCTCGCCTGCGTTCATAGGCCGCAAGTGCAAGCCGGAGGAGCTTTGCAGCGTCTGCCGGCTCCAATGATTGAAGTGAGGGCACTCTGTCAAATAGCATGCCGTAGCTGGCGCCATAGTAATTTGCTGGGTCCAGATAGGGCTGTGCGGCAACCAGTGCGCGCGAATCGAAGTTAGCTGCGAAGGCTGCGAAGATGTAGCTGAGCCGCACTTGCAGATCGTCTGGAGTGGTGGCGAGGGCTTCGCGCAGAAGGCGCTCCTTGACCTTGGGCGAGGTGGCGCACGCGGCTGCGCGGACGCGGGCGGCGACGAACAGTGGTTTCGATGCGACGTCGGGCGCGGGGCAGCCGGATTGTGCGAGTATATTGAGCTCGTCGCTGCCACTGGAAGGCGTGTTTTGACCCCTGAGGGCCTCGGCAGCGGCGATTCGCTCTCGGTAGGGCGCGTTTGGATCGGCGGCTACGACGGTTAGCATTTTGATCGCTTCTCCCTCGCGGGGATCGACTGCAAGCATCGCCTTCGCTTCGCGCACTTTAATTCCAGCATCCCAAGGGGATGCCTCGACGAGCGGGCGCAGGAACTGGAGCGCTTCCGCGGGGTGATGGCGGTCTTCGAGAAGTTGGGCGGCAGCGTCGGTATCGGCGTAGATGTTTTCGCTTACGAGCGTCAGGCGCTTGAGCAGTTCGATGGCTGCGGCAGCGTTGCCTTCATCGAGATCGATAGCCGCGAGACCGAGGAAGTTCGCGGCGGTGATTTCGCGGCGATCGAGGGCGCGTTCGTAGACGAACCGAAGCACAGCACGGCTGGTCTTTGCGTCAAGACCTGAAACCGCGTTGCGGAGGTCGCTGTCAGAGGGCGTGGCGGCGGGTTGCTTCTGCCAGGCAGCAAGAAGCTGGCCGAGTGTGCCATCGGCGGTGGCGATGGTAAGCACGGAGGGAAGCCACTCGGCCGAATTGCGCTGCGCCTGCGAAACCTGGACCAGCACACTGCGGGCTTCGCCGAATTTCTTCTCGCTCAGCAGGGCTTGCACATAGTTCTGGCGTGCCGAGTTGAGGGCATAGTTGGACTCGGACGCAGCCCCCTGCGCATTCTTCTGCGCCAGTTCGAGAATGTGGCCGTAGACGCGGCTGAGCTGGCTCTTCTCGATCCATTGACCCTGCGAGGACCAGCGGTTAGGGACGATGGAATAGAGGACGGCCTGCTGATTTGCGGCAGCAGAGGTGATAGTCAAGACCCAATCGATGGAGTTCCCGTTGGCGTGGTAGCCAGCTTCAAGGAGCGGCTCGGTGCGGTAGTCTCCGTTGCGCGCGATATAGATGCGCAGCATGGCATCAACGGGCTGATGCACGGAGTCGAACTGGTTGTGCGCCGTGATGTTCGCGAGCACGCGGGCGAAGTCGCCCCAGAAGGTTTCTGGCACGCGACGTGCGTCCATCTCTTCGGCCAGGCGCTTGACGGCCTCACTCCACGCGGCGAGAGCCTCTGTGTGGTGGCCTTGGATCCATTGCAGTGTGGCGATGGAGTCGAGCACGGCTGGCTGATTGCGTTTGAGATCGAGCGTGTGCTGATAATCGGCAAGGGCGGCATCGGGGCGGTTCATGCCAGCGGAGTAGTCGGCGAGGCGAAGATAGGGTTCAGAGATAGACGGTGTGTGCTCGAGCTCGGATTCGAGGTAATCGTCAGAGCGCGGATCCTTTGCCCCATTGAGGTACTCGCCATACCGCGAACCATAGTAGAACCAGACGTCACCGGCAAGGCGCTGATCGCGGTCAACAGGATGGACAATGCGGTCGCCGATGGTAGCGTCGGCGTTCAGGGCATGGGAGAAAGCGTCGTTGATCTCCGGGCGGTATTCGCGCAGATAGATGCCGGCGAGGGCGGTGTAGGCGTCCGTCCAGACGGCCGGGCGGCCAGTGGCGCGCGCGACGATGCCGGATAGCGCCTGCGTGAAGTTGCCGTTGCGGATGAGGTAATAGGCGGCGGAGTCTTGCGTAGCGGCGAGGCGGATTAGCTCATCGGGACGCTGGGCGAGGAGCAGGCGATAGTAGCGATTGAGCGGCTCACCCTGCATCTGTTCAATGCTGTAGAGGTACTCGGTGACGCGCAGTTCGCCGACGGTGTCGCCGGTATCGCGGTAAGCTGTGGCGGCCTCCTGCCACATCTGGTTGCGGCGATTGTGGTCGAGGGTTGGCGCTGTCTTCTCAAGTTGGGCTGCAGCAGAGTCCAGTTGGATTCGCTGGCGCTGAAACTGGAGCCACTCGGTGAGTTCGATGGTGCCGGTATGCGCGTTCTGGAAGACGACAGCCCACTCAAGATCGGTCGCAAGCTCGGCGAGATTGGCGGCCTTGACCGCGGGCAAATAGACGGCGCTGAGTTCTTCAGTTGAGGAGCCATTGGAGGTCTGTTTAAGGAGAGCGGCGAATTGGGATATCTCTTCAGGTGTGTAGAACTCGGCTGCGGCGTTTGCCATAGACTTCAAGGCTTGTGCAAAGCCAGCCGTAGCTTGGGTACGTCGTTGTTTCTCGCGCTGCTTGCGCCACTCGTCATCGGTGACGGCGCCGGGCCCTTGCTTGACGACCTGCTGAGCGACGGCGGCCAACGTCAACCCAGGCGCCTTCTGGCGCACTGAAACAAGGCGTGTGAGAGCGGCTGCGCTTTGCCGTTTGCGGGCCAGTATCCGCGCGTAAGTTGCCGCACCGGACTGCTCGGAGACCAGCAGATCGGCGCCAGCTTGGTCCACACCCTGCTCGGCAAACCTCTGGGCATCGTCGAGCAGACCCCATCTTTCCAGACGCTCGGCGACCGCGAAGGAATTGGCGGCTTTTGCCGGACGGCCTTCGATCCAGCCTGTACCGAGAGCCTTGACCGCATCGGCGTTGTGGCCTTGACGCGCACAGAGTTCGGCCACCTTTTCCATCCACCTTGGATCGCGATAGGTAAGCATGTAGAGCTTGCGATAAAGAGCGATAGCGTCATCGAGGTGATGCAGGCGCTCATCGAGAGCGGCCTGGGCGATGTAGAGGTCCTGGCGCTCGGGGCGGAGGCGGAGGGCTTTGCCGTAGGCATCAATGGCGAGTGCATCGTCTTCAGCGGCGGTGGCGAGACGGGCGAGAACGATACTCCAGCGTGGATCGCGCGGCGAGTCGTTGATGGTCTTCTGGTAGAAGCCGAAGAGGCGGTCGCGTGCATTATGGGCAACGGAATAGAGAGCAGCCTCCTGCGCGAGAGCTGCGTCATCGGGATATGCGTTGATGAGCTCGATATACTGATCGACTGCGTCGTTGAAGGTTCCGAGCTGCGTGGCAGCTGCGATCATGCCGCGGCGCAACTGGGCGATGCGCTGCTGCTTCTCGTCGCGGTTGGGCGATGCCTTGCGGACCAGCTCGAGTTGCGCGCGATAGAAGGCGGCGAGGCCGGATTGATCGTTGACGCGGGCGAGGTCGTCCGCCATGGCCGTTTCGTAGCCAGCGTCGAGCGGCTTGTCATTCAGAAGAGTTGTGAGAAGGGCGCGGGAGCGGGTGTAGTCACCAAGATCGGTGAGTTTGCGCGCGGCTTCCAGTTGGAAACGACTCTTAAGATCGGGATAGGAATGCTGCGCCGAATCGAGAAGAACTGTGACCGCCTGCGATTTGCGCTCGCGGTTCCAATCGTAGTCAACGGTGGAGCGAACCACACCGAGGATTTTGCCGTGTTCGCGGTAGAGCGCATCGATTTCCTGTGCTGCGGGTAAGGCGTTGCGTTGCCCGAGGAAATCGACGAGCTGATAACGCAGCTGGAGATTGCGCACGGGATCGGCGGTGAGCGCGATCTGGCGGCGAAGAGCGGATTCCTCTACTTCCGGCAGCGCGTGATTGCGCGCGGCGGTGGTGATGGCGTCCAGAACACTGAACGAGCCGGTTTGTGCTATGGCCTGATTGATCTCGCGCGTAAGGTCGTCCTTGCGGTGTTCGGCTTCCAGAATGCCAGAGCGGAGTTGAATGCCTGCGTCTGACGGCGAGGATTGTTTGAGAAGCGCGGCGGTTCCCTCCTCCACCTGGTCGCGCAAGGCGGGGCGGCGCGCAAGGGCGAGGAGTCGATCGCGGCTCTCGGATGAGGGATTCCCGGCGACGGCGCTTGCGGTGTAGGCACGCACCGCGGCGGGTAGATCGCCCCAGCTTTCGGCGATAGCGCCTTCCTGATAGCCAAAGAGCGTCGACTGGTTGAGGCGGGTACGTGCTTTGTCCAGTTGCGCCTGCGCAGAGGCGAAATCGAAGTAGTCCCAGAAGACGGTGGCAGACTGCAGATAGCCGTCGGGCACGCCGGGATGGACCTCAGCCATGCGAACCCAGTAGGGAGCCGCTTCGACAAAGCGCTCGTGGTCGGCGTAGATGTCGCCAATACGAGCCAACGTATCGAGGTTGCCGGGTCGGGCATCGAGGAGGCGCTTTTGGATGGCGACGGCCTTGTCGGTGTCTTCGGGATGGAAGTAGGCGAGCGAACGGTAGAGGGAGGAGGCCTGTTCGCCGAGCGTAGTGTCGGCTGGATAAGCGGCGGCAAGCGCGTTGGCGGCTTCCACACCTTGTTCGAAGTGCGATTGCCAAAGGCAGGCTTCGAGCCAGAACCGTTCGGCCGCGGGATTACGGGAGGCAAGGCCAGTCCAATCGGCCTTGTCGATCTCCGGTGACTGCTGGCGCAGTACAGCGAGTTCGGTGTCGAGGCGATTTGTCTGGCTCAACAACTCAAAGAGCCGGTTGCGCAGGTCTGGGCTCTCGGACCAGTGCTCCCAGAGGAGCTTTTCGACTCCCGACTGGTTGCGGCCACAGGAGTACTCGGCGATGAGCCGCTCTACGAAACGAAGATCGTGAGGAAAGTGTTGGTTTGCGTAGGTGTCGACCTGGAGGGCGAGGGAGCCGTCGGGTGCGGGAGCTTGCTGGAGCAATTCCTCCAGCTCGGTGCCGGAAAAGATATCGGTAACCTTGTGCATCAAGGCGGTGTAGTCGGCGTTGCGGCGCTGGCGGAGGTAGAAGCGGGCGAGCTTGGCGTACCAGCCTGTGTCCTGAAACTGCTGAATGGCGCGCTGGAAAACTTCTTCCTGGTGAGCATTGAGGGCATTCTGCTGCAGGAAGTCGGATAGTTTCTCATAAAGACCGGGATCCTGCGGATTTCGATCTAACTCGCCCCGCAGAAGGGTGAGAGCATCCGGTAAACGTTGTAGGGCTACGAGCCGGGCCAGATAACGATTGAGAACCTCGTTGTACTGGACTGATCGAACGCCGGTGGGCTGCGGCGGGGCGGCACTATCGGCAGAGTCAGGACCGCCAGCGTCCGCCTGAGATGCAACGGAGGGGGGCGCCTCTCCTGTGATCGGCTTGCTGTATGCAACGCCTGTGCAGCCCAGCGGAATGCCGTCCGCCTTGGCCGAGAGCTCCTTGAGCAAATCCTGGTAGACTGCAAATTCCTTGTCGACCTGGCGAGTACGCTCGTAGGCATCGGCGAGCTCAAGGGCAACACGCACGCGGTTGGAAAACTGGGGAAACTGCGCAAGGATCGCGGTACCTTCGCGGATAACGGACTGATTTTCTCCGTAAGTCGCATAGGCCTCCATGAGGCCCAAATGCAGCTGCGGGCGAGTCGGCTCGTTCGGAAAGCGCTGGTCGATTTGCGCGAGGAGCTCAGCGGCGCGCGCGCGATGGAAGTAAGGGACCGCGCGCTGTTCTTCACTGGCGTACTCGTTTTCCGGACCCTGCGTGTTAAGGAAGAGAGAGAGGATTCCGTTCAGATATCCGGGGCCGCGGTCCATGGTAGCGATGTTCCGGTAGAGGGCAAGGTTTCCCGCACCAGCGCGCAGCGGCTGCTCAGGAGCGGTGAGCAGGATGCGGGTGAGTGCGACGACGCCCATACGCTCCGAACTGGCCGAGGATCGATCCGCGGCGAGGCCGTAGGCATAGCGCGCTGCCTCGGGAAAATCCTGAATTGCCTCGAAAAGCTTTTCGAGCGTATCGAGTTCTTCGACGGTCCAGCGAGCCCCGCGGCTCTCCTTCTGCTCGCGATAGCGGGTGAGGACGGCTTTGGCGGAGTCGAGCTGCCCCTGCTGCTGATAGAGGTAGAAGAGCCGTGCGGCATCCCTGAGGTCATCAGGGTTTGCAGCGAGTTTTGCCCGAAGCTCGTCACTGACGGCACGCTGGTTGTGGCTTTCGAGTACCAGGGCGAAGTAGCTTTTGATGAGTGCGGTTGGCCAGAGCGGTTGGAAGCGGGAGTCGTAGACAGCTAGACCGTCCTTTGCCTGCCCACGCTGAGCTGCGAGATCGGCCTCGGCTCGTACGGGGAAGACATCGTCGGTGGGAAACGCTGAGCGGTACTGAACAATGGCGGAGGATGCTGCAGCAAAGTCCTTGCCGGCGAGCAGAAGCGCGAACTGGCGCGCGTAGAGGGAGGACTCCTGCGGGTAACGCTTGATCCATGCGGCGAAGAGGCGGGCAGACTCGGAGCGCGGCAGTGCATATTCGTCGACGACGTTGAGGGCGCGCTCGAAGGCTCTCCAGGAGCGCTGCAACTCGACGGCAGTCCAGCGCTCGCGCGAATCAGGAGCTGCATTGCCTACAGATTCCAGGGCAGCGAGTTCGGGTTGCGGCTGAAGGCGGCGCTCATAGAAATTGGCGAAATCGAGGTGGGCGCCGATGCGATCGTCGGCCTGGTCGGCCCAAGCCTTCCAGTCGCGCTCGGCGGCGGTGAAGTCGAGGAGCTGTTCTTCTTCAAGAGCGCGGAGGGAGTAAAGAGCCGCGGCCTTCTGCGACCGCTGCAACTCGGTGAGAGCGGGAAGAGTCTCCCGCGGGGCGCGGCGAAAGAGCACATCGCCACCGGGGAGCTGCATGAGCCGATAGAGCGCCGTTTCGATCTCCGAGCCGGACTGCACGTTTTCGATCCAGCGAGCGAAGCCATGGCCGGGCGTGAACAGGAGCGGCCTTAAGTGCGACAGGGGGCGAACGGCGGCGACGCAGGCACATGTGAGCAGCACTGCGCCGGCGCCGGCAGAGACTATGCGGATTCGGCGATCACGGGACCACTTCAATGTGCACCTCCGCGGTGGCCACATTATGAGCAACATCTTCGGCTGTTACAGCCAACGTGTAATTGCCTGCGGACAGATGCGGTGGCAACGGCACCTGGCCGGTGCTAGCTGCCGCGTCGCGATTCCAGTGGAGGGGAACGGGAGCGAGGCCTTCGACACGGGCTGTCAGCGTGCGGGTGCTTTCAGAGGCGCTTACGGAGAGAGTAATTACATCGCCTGCACGGTAGCGCATGTGTTCAATATGAACCCTCACAGTAGGCGGTTTGGAGGCAATCACAAAACTCTTTTGTTCGCGATAGACTTGGCCGCTCTTGTCCCGCAAGATGAGGCGCACCTGGTAGACACCGTCAGTCATCTCGGACGGCGCGAGGAAGCGGGTCTGCCAGACATCTTCTCCGGAGAGGTAGCGCAGCGGCTTTTCAAGGCCGAATGGGAACAGGGCGATGACGGAGACGATAGCGGGATCGGTATGGATGCGCAGGATTGGATCGCCGGGACGAATGACGCGGGGGCGAAGCAGCGCGCGCGGAGCGGCGAGGAAGGAGGTATAGGGCGTGACGAATTTGTATCTGCGCGCCAGACGGATGATCTCCTGGATGGCGGCTTCGGTTTCGCCGTCGCGGTCGATCTGGTCGAGCAGGGCTTGGACGCGTGCACCAGCCCAAAGGCGCGGCAACTGGTCGTGCTCAAGCGCTTCGGCGGGCAATTCAACTTTGGTTTGGGCGCGGACAGGCTGGCCCTGCTGCTGACCGTCAACGCGGAAGTCTGCCGACTTTGCGGGTTTGTTATATTGTCCGACCCACGCGGCTTGGCCGCCATCGAAGACCGCATCATCGAGAGCGTAGACCTTGTCGACGGCAGCCTGCGGCGAGACGTTGAGATTGAGATTCGCAATGGGCGTCTGCCCGGCTTTGGTGAGGAAGGCAGCAAGCTTGAACTCGACCGGCTCGCTCGAGAGCACGTGTTCAATGACGCCGTCATTGTGGCTGAGCATGCGCAGGAGCGGAAGATTGGCATCGTCGCCAACGGCGAAGATGTCGGTCTTGGGGCGGCTACCCGCGGGAATCTGCGCCCACCGCGCGGTATACCACGCTGCGAGCTTCCCGGTGCGGATTTCACCACGGTCCGTGCCACCGTCTGTAAGCACCACCAGTGCAGATAGCGGACCGGAAGCCTGCGCGAGTCCTGCCTCAAGTGCCTTCTGCAGATCGGTACCTCCGCGCAGATGGCTCGATCTCAGCCAGTCTATCGCTGCCATCACAGTTGCGGAATCCGCTACAACCGGAGCGGGACGAAAGCTATCGACGCGCGTGTTAAAGAGCAGTAGATTGAACCGGTCTTGCGGGCGAAGGCTCTCGAGAAGTTTGCCTGCAGCTGCATAGCTGCGCTCCAGCTTGTCCCATTGCATGGAGAGCGATGTGTCCATGAGGACTACGAATGTGCGCTGGGGTTGATTCGGCCCAGTGGAGACAGTGGTCGCGGAGATGGGCGCGCGGAGTTGCGCAGTGGCTTTAAAGAAGCCTGGCTCTGAGGAGGCTTTCGGCTGCGACTTTTTGGGCTTGTCTCTTTTTGCGGGGGCGGAGGTTGCAGCTCCAGGATCTTCGAGACTCGGCGTATCGGCTGCAGCATGCGGATTACGGTACGCGATTACCTGGATGGCATTTCCGGTTTCAGCCAGGCCCCAGGTCACCGCAAAGTCTTCGCTGAGATCGATGTTGCTTGCTTCAATGGAGCCTCGCACCGTGTGCTCATCCTGCTGTTCGGCCTTGAACGTGAGCGACCTGGCCGGGAGCGTGAAGTCTTTGATGGCTGCTGCCGAGTGCAATTCGAAATGAATTGTGAGGCGAGCAACATGCTGGCTGGAGTAGGCGTCTGGCTTGAGCGGGAGGAGGAAGTAACTCTTGCGCGCCTCGACCGGAATGCGCTGGTGATATTCCATTTCCAGACGCTTGCTGCCCCACGCGGGAATGGGCACGATATGCGCGCTGAACACCGAATTGCGGCGGGCATCGTCCTCAGTGCGCTCGCCCTGCTGCAGCAGGCCCGGATCGATGGCCTGGCTCTTGAGTGCCTGATAGAGAGCCTGCGCACGTTTGCGCTCGAGGATTACTGCGGGAATGCGTACCGGCCCGTCCCAGACGGCAAAGTCAGAGACCTGCGTTCCACTGGGAAGCGCGAAGACGTAGTTGCCCTCCTCAAGCTTTCCCGTGTGGTTAGTAAATGTCTGCCGAATCCAGACGCGCGCGTCGCCGTTGTCGATGCGGATATCGACCTGCATCGCGGTGAGCGATAGAACCGAGGGATCCGGCGCCTGCTTATCCATCGGAATGAGGACGCCGCTGTCGGCAGATGCCGGCTGCAGTGCCAGCAGCAGTACTCCAAAGCAGAAAACTCGCCGCAGCGTGCGTTGTGTCCCAATCATGCCCCGTTTCTCCTGCGACCCCGATTTACAACTTGCTTTCCGCAATCTTCACCAGCCCGTTGTCGGTTCCCACATACACGATGCCATGATTCACGGCCAGAGCAGTCACATTCAGAGACGGTAAGCCGGCGGTGACCGATCTCCAACGAGTTCCATCGGCGTCGCCCACCAGCACGCCTTTCCCGATGGTGCCGGCAAGAACCAGGCGGCCGTCGGCGATCATAGCTCCGGGGTTGATGACCGTGCCTTGTGTCGTGGCCTCCGTTGCCGTCACGGAGCCTTGGGCGTTGACGCGCAGGATTCCTGAGCCGTATGTGCCCACGAGCCAATCTCCACCGACGGAAGCAAGCGCTGTGATCCAGTTGGCCTTCAGGCCTGAGTTTCCCATGGTGAGGTTGCGCTGCACGGCACCACCGCTGATGAACGAAAGGCCGCCGAGCGTGCCGACCACCACGCTGTTTTCGCGCACACCAAGTGCGTAGACATGATTGTTCACCAGGCCCTGGAAGGCATACATACTGTGTGGGCCGCTTGCGTCAAGAAACGTGATACCCGCAGGAGTGCCCGCCACCATGCCGTCACCATAGAGGGCCACATCAGTGACGTGGCTGGCGATGAGGCCGGAATCACGGGTGAGCACTTGCCTCTGCCGGCCGTCGCGATCAAAGAGTACGAGACCATTTGCTGTGGCAACTGCGACAGCACCCTGACGGCTGTTTTCGACGATGCGGTTGATGCAGAAGACCTGCTCATTTTCGATATGGACAGGCCTGCCGCCTGTGGCGGGTAGGATGTCGAGGCCGCGGTCGAAGTAGCCAACCCAGATGCGGCCGTCAGAGCCGACCATCAGGGCAGAGATGTTGTGATCGGTAAGCAGCGCATCATTGCCGCCGAGAACCTTTCTCCCTTCGCCACCAGGTTCGAGCCGCAAGAATTGATCGCCGGTGACTGCATAGCGCGCGTCGCCCACGCGGAGCAACTGCTCGACAGGTTTGTCGTCACTCTGGCGCTGGCCGGAGATCTCCTCGAGGTGAGCTGCGATGGACCGGCGGGGGTTGCTGGCGTTGGTTGCAGGAGTTGAACTGACAGCGAGAACGCCGCCTTCCATCTGACCAACGAAGAGCGTGTCGGCATCAGCCAGGAGCGCATGCGCATAGCGGCCACGCGCCCGCACCCAAGTCAGCTTGCCGTCGCGCAGCTCCACCACCCCAGCCGGCGTACCGATATATACCGCGTTGGGTGTAAGCGCAACGGACTCAACGCGCGGGTCGGGCAGGCCTTGCGGCTCGCCGAGCGTTTCAGCCTGACCGCCGCGCCAGTGGAGCACGCCACTATTGAGGGTGCCAATCCACAACTCCGCCTCGGTCCCGGCGATGGCCGTCACGAACACATCATTTGTAGTGGAGTGGAACCTCTCGAGAGTTTTGCCGTCGTAAACTAGCAGGCCGAGTTTGGCGGTCCCCAGTAGTAGCCGCCCCGAAGCCAGCGGCAGCAGGGCAGTGACGTTGCGCGATTCGGCGTCGGCTGGGCGGATCTGGCGGAAGTGCTGGCCATCAAAAGCGAGCACGCCTTCACCGGCCGTAGCGATCAGGAGTTCCGGAGCGCGGCTGTCGGCGAGGGTCCCAACCGCCATGTGGCCCAGCGGCGTGGGGGGCAGGTCGAGCCCGGACCGGTATATGCGTTCGAGCAATCCATCGTTGGAGTAGGCGAAAAGCCCGGCCGGACCGGACAGGTAGAACCGGCCTTCGAACGAGGCTGCGGACCGAAACACAGCGGGAGCGGAAAGTGCTTCGAAGCCCGGATTCGGTTCCGGAGCGAAAATGCGGACCGTGACGGGTATGTTCTTCCCAGCGGCGGCGTTGCGCTCGGAACCGCGGAGGGTACGCTCGGCTTTCCAGATGACACCAGCGGCCACGAGACACAATAGGACTGCGGCGATTGCGAGAACCGCTACAGCGCGCCGTGAAAGTTTCACCTTTTTGCCTTACTTGCCGGAAAGAAAACGATATCGTAAGGGACCAGAAAGGGCAAGACTGCGCCGTCGCTCGTCAGGTCAGGGCAATCGCATTTCAAAACAGCGTCAAAAGGCTGTTGAGGTAGTGATCGTCCCATCCGGCACGTTTGAACTTGCCGCGCAAAGAGCCTTTCGATCCCTCCTTCTGCATGGCGTTTATCGCCATATGACGGAGAACTGCAAGGTTGTGCGGTCCATGACCCAATCGAGTTCTGTCCTGATCCTCGTTCAAGACCACATCAAGCCGCCAGTGCAGGCGATTCTCCACGCCCCAATGCTGGCGGACAACGGCGTTGAATCGCTCTGGCGATAAAGCCACGCTCAGCAGGTAATAGGCGGTCTCGGTCGTGGTTTTGTCCGACGTTTCGCGTACCCGAAGCAGCTTCACCGTGAGTGGGAACATTGTGCGAGGGAGCAGGCTCAGGGCTTATGAACGGGAGATCACCATAATTGTCAGTCGCGGTATCACCCGAATCAGCTTGACCGAAAGTAGCAAGCTGGCCGAAGGTCGGGCGCGCTATCACCTGGTTGGCAGTCGCCTTCGGTGAGGGCGTGTACGCCCTTGTCGCGCTGTTCCCGTTTTTCTGTGGATCTCGCATCACTCTCGTACATTCTCAAAAACGCCCAATAGCTTTGTAGGTAATCTCCTACCGCCAATCGGGGACGAACATTACCCGCCACCAAGCAATCTTGAAAGCGCTCAAGGGCAGCAAGGGCATGGAAACCCAGGAACTCGCAACAGCCACCGATTTGCCGCTTCGGCGCGTGCAGGAAGCAACCAAGCAGTTGGCCGATACCCACACCATATATTGGGGGTTCTACGGCTGGCGCATCTTGAAGAAGCTCCATCCCGCTACCCGCAAGAAGCTTAAAGCCCTCCGAGCGAAGTACCTTGGAAGGTAGGTCGCCTTCTACTGCGATCCGGCGCTTTGGATCGCAGTGCAACTGATGGGAAGAGAAACGGCAGTTGTCTATGCTTAACGATTTCGATCTTCTGACACTGGCCGAAGTGGCCAAGCTGTTGCATTGCTCGAAGGCGCACGTTGGAAAGATGGTCAGCGGCCGTGTGAGGGGTTGTCCGGCGATCCCGTGCGTGCGCCTTGGAAGACGAAAGCTCGTGCGGCGAGAGTCTTTGGTGCACTGGATAGAAGAGAACGAAAGTGGCGGTAGAATGGGGGCATCGTCAGAATGCGGTGCCAGGAGACGCGCATGAGGAGGAAGCATGCGTCAAAGGCATCAAACAGGTGGTATACGTAAACAGCGCGGTCGGTGGCTCGGCATGTGGTGGGCCGACGGAAAGCGCAAGAGTCGGGTTCTCGGTTTCGTCAAAGACATGACGAAATCGAAAGCCCGTGAGGAAGTCGCAAAGATCGTCGCGGAAGAGAACGCGAAGCGCCAAGATGCAGGCCGGGTGTGGCATTTCGGGGATTTCGTCGAACAGGTGTTCTTCCCTTATTACAGCCGGAAATGGAAGGCATCGACGCGCGGGAGCACGATGAACAGGATTTCGATTCATCTCGTTGCGGATTTGAAGGACCGGAAGCTCGCCGGTTTCAAGCGGGATGAGCTGCAGGATCTGCTCAACCAGAAGGTGGAGGAAGAAGGCCTTTCCTTCTCGACGGTCGATCACCTGCGTTGGGATCTGAAACAGGTCTTCGATATGGCAATTTCCGACGGCCATATCGAGCGCAATCCTGCACAATTGCTGTTCACGCCGCGGGACGCCCCGCGTGCTGAACGGCGAGTCATGACCATCGAGGAGGTGCGAACCTGTTTTTCTGTCCTCGCACAACGTGAGCGACTCGTTGTGAAGCTCGCTATTCTCGCAGGAATGCGTCCGGGAGAAATCTTCGCTCTCACTTGGGGACGTCTCACGACAACATACGTGGACATCCGGCAGCGGATCTATCGTGGTGTGATCGACTCGCCGAAGACAAGCTTCTCGGTTCGACAAGCTGCTTTGCCTGAAGGGCTGCTTCGGGAGATCGAAGCTTGGCGGGCTGCCTCGCCGGTGATCAAGGACAACGCCTGGGTGTTCCCATCGGAGCGTATGACTCCCATGTCGAAGGACAATTGCTGGAACCGCAACATCAAGCCGAAGCTCGCCAAGGTGGGTCTTGCCTGGGCGAATTTCCTCGTGATGAGGCGGACGCATTCGACGCTAATGGGCGAACTCGGGATCGACGGAAAGCTTGTAGCCGGCCAATGCGGACACACGCTCGACGTCAGTCAGAACATTTACCGTCAGTCTCCGGTCGCAAGCCGGCTGCCGACTGTGAACCAGCTGGAAATCTCGCTTAACGGTGTTCAAACGGAGTTCAAAGTGCCTAATGGCGTCGTAATCAACTGATTTCTAGCTGTAAGTCGTTCATTTTATTGGAGCGGGAGACCGGGATCGAACCGGCGACATTCAGCTTGGGAAGCTGACGTTCTGCCACTGAACTACTCCCGCCCTTTAAAATCAACTAGTTAAGCCATTTAAACCTTCATGGTGTCCATTTTGGTGTCCAAGGTGGTAAGCTGGAGTCGAATTTGAGGTGATGAAAGCACCCCCGGAAAGCGACGGCACCACGACATGGGCACCATGGACACCAAAAGCCATCGAATCAACCTCACCCAAAAACGCAAAGCAGAAAACGGTCAGTGGCATTTCTACCCGGTTCAATGGGACGGAAACAAGCCTGACCCCCGCCTCATCATCATAGACGAGGAGCCAGCCTCATGGAAGGGGGGAGGGGCGTACTTTCTCGACTGGCGAGAGGGCGGCAAACGAATACGCAAACAAATTGGCAAGACACCGCGTGGGGCGTTAGACGCATGGCGAAAAGCCACCGGGGTGGCGAATGGCTCGATTCCCGACGATGGGGGCGAGACGACGGACGGAGCTACGGATACGCCGGGCATCTCAATCGAAGCTGGAATCAAGCAGTACCTTGAGGCCGTAGAGGCTACGAAGGGGCTCGGAACACACGGTTCCTACAAAACGTGCCTGACGTGGGCTGAGTGTCACATCACAAAACGCCTAGTCAACCGGCTTAACCGGAATGACCTCCTCGGCCTGTTCGCTGCTGGCCGTAAAGAGGGGTTGAACCAGAAGACAATCAACAAGCGCGTTACGGTCGTGCTCAACATGGTGCGGCACCACGACCATGACATCAAACTAAAACGGGGCGACTGGCCGAAGACGACGGAGAAAAAGATCGAGGTCTACACAAATGAAGAGATAGAAAAGTTCTTCGCAGCCTGTACCGATGATGAGCGTTTGCTGTTTGAAGTGTTTCTCTGTACCGGATTTCGCGATAGGGAGGTCTCGCACCTTTTCTGGTCAGATGTTGATTACCGCCTCTCCCGAATCAGTGTGACTGCAAAGACTGAGCCCAAATACACCCCCAAGTCGTATGAGATACGTTCCGTTGACGTGCCCCGCTCACTTCTTGACAAGCTCAGGACGCGGCAGAAAAGCAGCCAGAGTTTACTTGTGTTCCCTTCAGCCCCCCATCCCACGCGCAAATCGTATGGCGGTGGAATTGACAGCCACATGCTGGAGACATGCAAGGCAGTTGCGTTTCGTGCGGGTTTCAATTGCGGTCACTGCCATGGCACATACACGATAAAACGCAGCAAGACACGGAAGGAGACAGTGCCCTATTCCTGCAAGACCCACCCTCGTTGTGAACGGTGGTTTCTGCACAAATGGCGGCACACCTTTGCATCGCACATGATTGGGGTACTCGGCCTAAAGGGGTTGCAGTTGGCAATGGGGCACAAAGACATAGCCACCACAAGCAAATACCTCCACTTCCTTGGCGGTGACGGCATCAAGGAGAAAGTGGAGGCGTCGGTGCTGGCGAAGATGATTCGATAGCTCCTGGGATTTCAGGAGCATTTATCTTTAGCGTCCTCTTTCTCCTTTTCTAATTGACGGTGCGCTTTTGCAATCCGGGGTTCCTTAATGGCTATCCACATGGCCAACGCAGACGGGTCGTAGATTCTTGACCCGCCCAGCATCGCCGATGGCATCTCCCCGGACTCGCTCAACCTGTACACAGTGGTCTTCGACAAACCAAAAACATCGACAACGTCCTCTACCTTGAGAGGTCGGTCGTATGAGTTTAGTTTTGTGATGATGTTAAACACCGTTCAATTCGCCTCAAATGTTTTTGGTTTCTCTCTGGCAAATCGCATCGTCGAACGTGGATACGAATCTGCGCATCGCATCACTTGCTTCTCCTTGCCGATTCAGCCTCGCGTGAAAGGTCGCCGCGTCTTCGATATTCCGTGCCCAGTTCAGGACATCCTGATAGGGCGCCTCTATCTTCTGCGTGGTCCGCGCAATGGCAACTGCAAGTTGATGATGGCTTTCCCAGAAGGCAGGATCATCCATCGCCTTCTTAACCTGTTTCACCACATCCTGAAAGACCTCGTCGGATGGGGCGAAGGTGATGCTTCGCTGAACCTGAATCTCAAGGGTCGCCGCCCTCCCATTCCGATCCTGTCCGTGAACAATGACGTCATCGAGGGGATAGCCTTCCTGCCCACGTTGCAGCGCAATGCTCTCGATCCGACAATTCGGTAAACCACGGGCGTCCACTTCGAGCAGCATGGACAGCAGATAGGCAGCACCGACCTGCGCCTCGAACAGCGCACCAGAACCGCCAGTGGAAGCCGGACTCGTCATTCGCTGCATACCTCCGGTGAGCCCATCCAACCATGCCGCAACCTTCTTGGCATCAAGCAAAACTTCGCGAGCCGAGGAGCCATTCCGAAGCACAAACGGTTCAGAGTCAGCGAGTTGCCGATCGCTGTGCCCGTCCGACCCAATTGGAGGCAAGGCAGCCATACCCCGAGCCTAGGCGAAAGAAAGGGAAACCGGGAAGATGGTGGGGAGCCATTTTTTTGCTGGATGGGTCGCATCGTGGGTCAGCCATGGGTCAACCCATCGAAACCTTAGCTGGGAAGAGAGCAACGACTGGGTCGACTTTCCAGCCAGCGGGTCGAGTCGGGCAGCGGTCGGAGCCGCAGGGCTACGCCAACAAATGAGATTCAGGGATGTTCACTATGCCTAGCAGCCTGTGGTGAAAGT
>PLXP01000214.1:1586-31044 GCA_003151435.1 Acidobacteriaceae bacterium | reverse complement strand
GTCTGGTTCTGGAAAGCGCCGAAGCATCTGTGAAGAGAGGTTCACCGATTATAGTGATAATCGTGCCGGATCACATCAACTCGCGCGGTATGGGCGGCGCTTGGCGGGACGATCACCCGGACAACATTCAGGCTGTCCACTGGTGGTGCAACGGCGAGAAGGGATCGAGCCGAGGATGAGCCAGGAGCAGAGATTCCGGTTGCCGACAGGATCTATTCCTGAGGCCCTCCATCAGAGAAGATGCGAGATGCCGAAACAAGGCTCCGAATTTATATGAAATGCGCCGCGGCGTCGTAGGAACGGCCACTGAGACTTCTGATCAGTGACAAGCCATCAAAGCTCATTTAATGCCCGACTTTCGCTGCACTTGATTTCGGCTCTAGTGCCGCCCTCCGGATACGGTGAGCGCTATGCTAGCCGCATCTTGTGCGGTGGGGATCCGCTTTATAGGCAATTCGTCGGTTCTCGCGCTGCATAATCATGATCGTGGCAGATGCCACGAAATCGTTAAACGCATCATCGCAGCGCAAGAATTCGTGTTTCAAGGCAATGCATAATGCGGCGTCTGTAGCGTCTCCGATTCGAAACTTCATAATGCGCCACTCCTCATTTGGGGCAGGCACACAAACAAGGGATCATGCAATTTCCGCAGAAAGGGCCTCGGCCTGCTGAAGCACGTTCTGAACTGCCGCATCTTGAAGGTCTGGCGGGTAACCATATTTCCGCAGAATGCGCTTTACCCGCCGGCGAATGTCCGCACGAGCCGGTTCCCGGTGCGCCCAATCCACAGTCATGTTGCTGCGAATATCCTTCACCAACTCATGAGCGATCAGCCGCAAGGCTGGTTCGCCCATCAGGTCGCGAGCACTTTGGTTGTCGGCTAATGCGTCGTAAAATGCGATCTCGTCTTCACTGAGCCCGCTTTCTTCGCCACGTTCGCGTGCCTCGCGGATCTCCTGCGCCAGCTTGATTAGTTCCTCGAGCACTTCAACCGTCGTCAACGCATTGGTGTGGTAACGGGCGATTGCCGCTTCGAGCCGCTCGGAAAATATCCTCGCCTGAATGACATTGCGCTTCCCTTGTGAGTGAACCTGTCCATTCAGTAGCTTTCGCAATGCCTCGATAGCAAGATTCTTCTTCTCCATGTCGCGCATTTCGGCCAAGAACTCATCGGACAGGATCGAAATATCAGGTCGATCAAGACCAAGAGCGGCCATGATATCCACGATTTCCGTGGAAACAACCGCGCGGCTAACAATTTGCTGAATAGCAAGCTCACGATCAGCGGCGCTCCGACCAGCGTTGGCCGTGGTCTTGATCAAAGCAACACGTACGCCCTGGAAGAAACCCACCTCGTCCCGGATAACCCGCGCGGCTTCACTCGCCGCGGACATGGCATACAGTTTTGACAGTATCAAGACCTCGTCGGCGTAGCGCCTATGAGCTCGTTTTTTTGCGTCCTCGGTCCTTTCCTCTGCCGCTAGCCGCTGCTGAAGCGTCAGCACCCAATCCATGGCCCCGGCCATAATGGTCAGGCGCGCCTGAGGCGTTGCGTCTCCTTCCAAAGCGGGGCGATAGTCGAAACCATCTCTCGCATCGGGCCGAAACATGTCGCGGACAACTTCGTAATGCTCTACCATCCCGGCGATTGCTTCTTCTTCATCAATACCTGTTTGCTCACGATCTGAACCGGAATACTGTCCCAGCGCGGCTTTCAGGTTCTGCGCGATGCCGATGTAATCTACTACCAGTCCGGCAGGCTTGTCTCGAAAGACCCGGTTGACTCGCGCAATCGCTTGCATCAATCCGTGGCCCTTCATTGGCTTATCAACATACATCGTATGCATGGGAGGCGCGTCGAAGCCTGTCAGCCACATGTCACGCACGATCACGAGCTTCAGGGGATCATTCGGGTCTTTTGCGCGCTTTGCCAACAATTCGGTTCTAGTTTTGAACCGTTTTCCAATGTGAGGCTGCCACGCTTCAGGATCAGAGGCCACACCAGTCATTACGACTTTGAGCGCGCCTTGTTCATCTTCATCGCTATGCCAGGCTGGGCGCAGCTTAATGATCTCGCCGTAGAGGCCAACACAGATGCGCCGACTCATGCAGACAATCATCCCTTTGCCCTCAAGGGAGGCGAAACGCGCCTCGGCATGGGCGACCAAATCCGCTGCCACCATTGCCAGACGCTTCTCAGATCCCACAACTGCCTCCACACTGCCGTACTTGCGGCCAAGGCGTTGTTCTTCGCCCTCCAGCAGATCTTCGGTCAATTCAGCGATCTCGGCATCGATCTTCGGCTTTTCGGCCTCGGGCAGCTCGATCCTCGCGAGCCTGCTCTCGTAATAAATCGGCACGGTCGCACCGTCCTTGACGGCGCGACTGATGTCATACACGTCGATGTAATCGCCAAAAATAGCCGGAGTGTTCACATCGCCGGTTTCAATTGGCGTCCCTGTGAAACCGATGAATGATGCGTGTGGCAAGGCATCGCGCAGATACTTCGCAAAGCCATAAGAAATCTCGCCGCTCTTCTTGTCTATCTTCGCCCCGAACCCATACTGGCTGCGATGCGCTTCATCGGCAATCACCACTACATTGCTGCGATCAGTCAGCAGGGGAAAGTCAATCTCGCCATCCTCAGGCTGGAATTTTTGGATCGTGCTAAAGATCACTCCGCCTGAAGGTCGGTCCAGCAACTTTCGCAAATCGTCCCTGTCCTCGGCCTGTTCCGGCGTCTGTCGCAGCAAATCCTTGCACAGGTTGAAGGTGTTGAAGAGTTGTTGGTCAAGGTCGTTGCGATCAGTCAGCAGCAAAAGAGTCGGGTTTTCCATCGCAGGATGCTTGATGATCTGGCCTGCATAGAACGACATCAAGAGGCTCTTCCCGGACCCTTGCGTGTGCCAGACCACGCCAATGCGGCGGTCGCCCTCGGGCCTCGTTGCTTTGATCGTTTCCTCTACTGCATGGCGCACTGCGTGAAACTGATGATATCCAGCCAGGATCTTGACCAGCCCACTGCCAGTCTCTCCAAAGACGATGAAATCCTTAATCAAAGCGAGCAGTCGCTGCTTCTCAAAGGCACCCTTCAGCAGAATCTCAAGCTCGGACATGCCCTTAACTACGCCATCGCCCTCGATGGTACGCCAAGGCATGAAGCGTTCACGGTCAGCGGTCAGCGATCCAATCCGCGCCCCGATCCCGTCAGAAGTTACCAATGCGACATTAGACCGGAACAGGGATGAGATTTGTGCTTTGTAGGTTTGAAGCTGGTTGAAAGCGCCGTCCAGCGTTGCGTTTTCATCGCCGGCGTTCTTCAGTTCAACCACTACGACCGGCAGCCCATTTACGAACAAGACAACATCAGGTCGGCGGTTGGCCTTCTGCTCTATGACCGTGAATTGGTTCACTGCCAGCCAGTCGTTATTTTCTAGGTCGTCAAAGTCGATCAGCCGCACGTGATCGCCCTTAATCACGCCATCGTCGCCATAGAACTCAACCGGTACTCCCTCGACGAAAAAGCGGTGAAAGCGGCGGTTCTCTTCGATCAATCCGGGATATTCGACCTGGTCAATTCGGCGAAGCGCATCCGCCTGTGCATCCTCCGGAATGGCCGGGTTAAGCCTAGCCACTGCCCGCCGTAATCTATCGGCCAAAACCACGTCTTCATAGCTGGCGCGTTCCGGGGTCGCACTGTCCGGCGAGATCTCCGGGCCGGCTTTCACGCTATAGCCAAGCTCCGCGAGCCATGCAAGCGCGGCTTCCTCAACATGGCTTTCGGTGATTGGCTTCATGCAGTGGGTTCCTCAAATTTCCCCTCGATGGCTTCGGCGGTGCGCGCCGCGTTCAAGGCTTCGATATAAGCGGGGCGGTCAAGCTGGAACAATAACTGGCTGGGACTCGCGCTGATCACGACATCCCCCTCTTCATTCGGAGACTCAATCGTCAAGCTCAGCGACCCATCATCGTCGAATTCGACATTTGCGTAGTTGCACCATTTGTCGATCAACTCATTCTGGGTTTCAAATCGTTCGTATGGTTCACGAGTGCGGACAAGGTTCAGTTCAGTTTCGACGTAGGCTTGATGCAGAAACGCGACAATCGCATCGGCAGACAGAACAGCAGCACGGCGATGATAGGCGGACAGCCGTGCGATAAAGCCGTCCCTGCCATGACTGACCGGCCCCGCATCGTTCCGGAGATCACCCAATGTCGTTGTCAGCTTGTGGTGCTGTGAAATCAACTTCTGGAACGCCGCATTCCGCGTATCACCCAGCTTCAGAGCACGCACTGCGGCGCTCACCCAAGCGCCGAAGGATGGGGTTTCTTCTTTTGGCCTTATTTGAAGCGCCGGACTGTCCAATTCATCAACGATAATCTGGCACACAACCTCAACAATACATTTCGCTGAATCAATGCAGGCATCATTGTCCGTCGAAAAGCTCCTCTCCAGAGCGTCGAAGGTCTGTTGCAGCATCGGGGCGTCCTGCCAATAAGTGCAGCATTCGCGAATGGCCGGGTACCAATCTGGCGTCATAGTACCGTCCCAAGGTCCGTTTCTGCTTTACGGACGATGATTTCACCGGACATGAGCTTAGGGAGTAGAAAGTCCCGGGTTTGTGCGAGGGTTTGAGATTCTTGTTTATTGGCTTCAACAAGGTTAATCAGAGGGCCGCATATCGCGGAGAATGTCTCTGTCACTGATGATAAGCCTATGATGAGTCCGGTATTGGCTACCAAATCTGGGCTCACTGCTGGATAGGCTCCGCCATCCGCCAGATGGGCCAAGCGGTCGATATTCTCTGGTGAAGTTGCCGCGCAGTAGGTTAGTTCTCTATAGGAGGGTATCTTTGGTCGAAGTACGGCAAATCCTGTACTGCCGGTCAGGCCATCTCTCGCTACAAATGCGTAGGATCCATTCCCCGGTCTAACTGTGCCGACGATCGTGTCACCTGAACGGAGAATGCGCCGAGCCCGGCTTGGCGCAGCATCCCAAAGGTGCGTTTCAGTTGATTCGATGGTTCCCCATTTAGTATTCGCTAGATCCACATATTCGACTTGCACAGGTTTGCTCCCTTCCCCCCAGGATTCGGAGTTGAGCTCGCACACTTCATGGAGAGTTCCAGCAAGCCACCCCTCCGGCTTGCCTTCGGTGTCAAGGCTATCCGGGAAAAGCGCCCAGAGATCGGGAGTAAGGTAGGGGGCGCGACCTGCGGCTTTCGCTCGGGTGGGGCCGAAATCGACAAACCAATCCTTGAAGATCGCCCGCACCATCGCCTCCAACGTCTTATTCATCTGTCGGTTCAGTTCAATCTTCTCGTCAAGTGTGCCCAAAAGTCGGCCTAATACAACTTGGTATCCGTACGGCGGAAGAACGAGAGGAATAGCACGCAAGGACCTTTGACTAATGCCTTCAACCGTCGTTCCCGTTGCAAAGGAATGGAGGATCGCTTGCTGTGTTGGTGAAGTAAGCAAGAATTTGAAGAAGGTATTGTCGAGAACACCCTCTTTACCCCGCATACAGACTACCCGCTGCCCCAGGGCGTATTTTGCAGTTTGAGCATCAAGCTGAGCGACCTCTCCCAATGGTCCTTCGGTCGTCATTACAACGTCCCCAATTTCAGGCAGTCCGCGCGTCATCCACACCGGATAATACTTGGGATCAATTGTCTGCTCGATGGGGTGGAGAATTCGTCCACCCTTCACGACTTTTGCTGATATTACAGGCACACCCGCCTCAGACTTTGCAGGGCTTTTGCCTCGATAGTCAATTAAGACCTGAAGGGCTTTCTCTAACGCCAGGGTAGATCGTTCACTTTGCATCAGTAACCTCACCCAGTGTTGAGCCTATGATCTGGCTGAGTTGGTGTGCCTGAGCAAACTGCTGTTCGAGCGTAGCCCTCAACGCTGAAAATCTGTCCGCAAATGCTGTGTCGTCTTCTTCAGCATCTACAGCCCCAACGTACCGCCCCGGCGTCAGCACATAATCATGCGCTTCAATCTTCTCCAACGTCACCGCTTTGCAGAAGCCTGGCACATCCTCATAAGCGCCGGTGTCTTTCTCGCCGCGCCACGCGCGGTAGACACCAGCAATCTTTGCGATGTCGTCGTCCGAGAATTCTTTGCGAGTGCGGTCTACCAAGGTGCCCAATTTGCGGGCGTCGATGAACAGAACCTCGCCGCGGCGATCTCGGAAGCGGCCGTTCTGCTTGTTGCGGCTGAGAAACCACAGACAAGCGGGAATCTGGGTAGAAAAGAACAGCTGCCCTGGCAGAGCGATCATGCAATCCACCACATCAGCTTCGACCATGGCGCGACGGATTACATTCTCACCATTCTGGGTAGATGACATGGAACCATTCGCCAGAACCACACCCGCTGTGCCGTTGGGGGCTAGGTGCTGGTAGATGTGCTGGAGCCACGCGTAATTAGCATTGCTCACTGGTGGAGCGCCGAACTTCCAGCGCACATCCTCGCGCAACCGCTCGCCGCCCCAGTCTGAAACATTGAACGGCGGATTGGCCAGGATGAAGTCGAATTTCTTGTCCCGCCATTCGTCCTTGTGGAAGCTGCCTTCATTGTTCCAGGCAATTCCGCTAGCATCTATACCGCGCACTGCAAGGTTCATCTTGGCCAGCCGCCACGTGGTGTAATTGCTCTCCTGACCGTAGATGGCAAGCTGACCGATACGGCCTCCATGGGCGCCGAGGAATCGCTCCGTCTGGACGAACATGCCACCGGAACCGCAACAGGGGTCGTAGACACGTCCCTCGACGCCCTTTGCCGGATCAGGGAAGGGCTCAAGCATTTCCACGAGCACCCGCACCACAGAACGGGGTGTATAGAACTCGCCGCCCCGCTTGCCCTCTGATCCGGCAAAGCCGCCGAGAAAATACTCATAGACGCGGCCCAGCAGATCGCGGGCCTGGCCTCCTTCGGAGTGGAGAGCAATGCCGGAGATGAGGTTCACCAGCTCGCCCACCATCACTTTGTCGAGGGCTGGGCGGTTGTAATCTTTGGGCAAGACGCCTTTCAGCGTCGGGTTCTCTGCCTCGATAGCGACCATGGCTTCGTCAATGAGCTTGCCAATGGTGGACTGCGGAGCGTTGGCCTGAAGGTGTGACCAGCGCGCCTCTTTCGGCACCCAGAAGATGTTCTCGCCGATGTATTCGTCGCGATCCTCGGCGGCAAGGGGGTCTTCTTTCAGCAGGACTTCATGTCTGGCCTCGAATGCAAGAGAAATGTGCCGCAGGAATATCAGGCCGAGCACAACGTGCTTGTAGTCTGATGGCTCCAGGTTCTTGCGCAGCTTGTCTGCCGAGAGGAAAAGGTCGCGTTCTAGCGTCGTTTGGCTCTCAGAAACTACCGTTTCCCCGTTTGTTGCATCAGAATTCTTCCCCGACCGACCTCGTGCCATGATTTCCCCAGTCCTACAGATTATTCTTGTCTGAAACGATAGCAGGGTAGGCGATCCGAGGGGTAGACTTGCTCCCGCCAAAGCGCGGGATGCACTCCGCACATCAACAGACCGCAACTGGTCCGTGTCTCCCGATCAGTAGGAAAACAGCGGCGGACGGAGAATTATTGGCAGAATTTATGGATTTTCCGATCCCTGCGAGGGCGCGGCGACTGCGCTACTCAGGCTGGCCCAGTTCGCCACTCACGAGTTCCAGCCACTCTTCAAAGTCCTCAGTAGTCCCATCGTTCTTCGCGAGATTGCACGCCAAGTGAGTGATCTGAAGATTGTCGTCGCCATAGGACGGATTCTTG
This sequence comes from Acidobacteriaceae bacterium, assembly GCA_003151435.1. Lineage (GTDB taxonomy): Bacteria > Acidobacteriota > Terriglobia > Terriglobales > Acidobacteriaceae > Telmatobacter. The sequence continues at coordinate 23,271 of PLXP01000214.1, read as the reverse complement.
CTGTCTTTCCGATCAGGTGAGCACTGGAGCAGCTTTTTTTCAGTATCAAGCCGAACTAATTGGTCGCACAGAGCACACCGCTGATTCTGCTCGATCCACTTTTTGTGCAGAAGCGCGACCAGGTTCGTACCAACTGGGAGCGTTCGTCCGGGCACCTCCCGTCTAACAGACCTTGGACCGCCAAGCCGAGCCTGAATGAGGAGTGCCATGCGAGTCAATGCGCTATTCAGTGACGGATCGGCCTTTATGTCTCTCAGCCGGTCTCGTCCGGCGGAGGCCGTCTGAACTACTCCTCGATTCGGAAGCTCAACCCACTCGATCCTGAGCGGCAGTAGGGCGGTTCGCTCGGCTCCGAGAATTTCCACCACGCCGCCCCAATTGCTCCGGATACCAAGCGAACGATATGCTTTGGGCGTCAACTCCCCGGCTCCCGGCAGATCCGTAAGGCTCCATGCCGCGCGGACTCCAAACGAATGAGGCCATGCTTTGTCGTGTTCCGTCAGCGCCGCTTGCCAGCTTTCCCACGGCACCAAGTCTTCTGTGGGAATGGGTTGTCCTGGTTCAGTAATCAGAATCGATAAGAGACGCTTACGGAACTCCGCCTCTTTGGTCCGTTCCGGATTGCCTGTGCCTGCATAAACGATGAAATCACGGGCTGGATTGTACTCGCGATTGAGGTAGTCACCCACCGACCGCTTTGAAAAGCTGAGAGCTGGCCACCTTGACGAGATCGGGCCCCACTCTGATTTAAGGAAAAACCTACTATTCTCCGCAACAAGCTCTACGACTGTTTGTGCATTCTGATGCAGGGAGTACCTTCCGTGTGCCTCGGGTTGATTCTTCGTAGGGGCTGCCGCTTTGGTAGCCCAAGTTAGATGCGGCCATGAATGCAGCTTTGCCTGAGCAACCTCAGAAAGCCACCAAGCACCATCAGCATCAGGATCCTTGCCATAGAACTTGAAGTAGCCGTCTGCCGGCTGCCTTTTCTCGCTGTCGATGATGAATCCGGTGATGGACGGATAGCTCATCTCATTTGCCCACATCGCGAGAGATGACATCCCTTGCCGGTCAAGACTATCGCCCCAGGTTCGTCCAATCATTTCCAGGCCTAAAGCCTCGTGTACGCCGGAATAGGTCGGGAACGTGGTTAAGTTGGCGGGGTCCACACGCGGAGCGATTCGTACGAGATACTCCAGGAGGCGGGCTCCTTCAGGATCGAGAGTGGCGGGCATTCATCCAATTGAACATTTTCGCCGCGCGTGGGTCAACAACCTGCCGAAAATTCGGAGAACTTTCCGAGAGTAGATTGGATCATTCCCGCCGTAGATCGTCGTTCCTCATCTGAATCGGCAATTGCAGTTGCAATGGTGGGCGCTGTTCCTCGATTCGCATCATAAAGGTCCGCACATACTTGCTGATCCCAACGCTGAGTTGATTCGGAAGTAAGCGGTCGGGTGGCCGCGCACACATTTCGCACAAAGATTCTCGTCGACCTTGCCGCAACTGCAACGAAATGCGCTATGGCCCGCGCATTGGCCTCTGATCAGGCGAATCAGTAGCCACGAGCTCATGCCTCGATGAGCGCCAAGCTCAATAAATCGAGGGGCGAACGGGAACGGCGCGGTTGACGAGAGTTGCGGAGAAGTTCACTGACTGGCCTGTAAGTAGCACATCGGTCAACCGAACTCCGCGTTGACGCTTGCTTTGATTTTGGCCCTGGCACGATTCGGAATGGCGCCAAAGGACCGCCGATGACATCGTCCGTCGCTAAAGTAAGCTAGTGGTCGGAGGATTTGCGATGAGAGCAGCCGTGTTCGATTCCAAGTCAAGCACTCCTGGAAGTTGGGTTTCGATCGAGGATATCCCGCGGCCACGGCCGCAACCCGGAGAGGTGCTGCTCAAAGTCATGGCCTGTGGCGTCTGCCGCACCGATCTCCACATCGTCGAGGACGACCTGCCGGCGATCCGGCCGCGCATCATCCCCGGGCATCAGATTGTCGGTGAAGTGGTGGACGGCGCAACCCCGGATCTGCCGCTCGGAACGCGCGCCGGCGTCTCCTGGATGGGCGGCGTAGACGGCGATTGCTGGTTCTGCCGCCACGATATGGAAAACCTCTGCGATCATCCTGTATTTACCGGCTATTCGGTGAACGGTGGCTACGCCGAGTATGCGTCGGTTCGCGCCGACTTCGCGATCCCATTGCCGGCGGGGCTGGACGATTCCCACGTCGCCCCCCTGCTATGCGCAGGCATTATCGGCTTCCGCGGTCTCCGCGTTGCCGGAGTTCAGCGCGGGGAACGCGTTGGTCTCTTCGGCTTTGGGAGTTCGGCGTCTCTTGCAATTCGCATCCTCCAGTCCTGGGGTTGCGATGTCTATGTAGTCACTCGCGGCGAATCTCACCGCAAGGCCGCTCAGTCTCTCGGCGCCACCTGGGTCGGCAACGAAGATGCAAAGCCCCCCACCGAGCTTGATCGCGCCATCACCTTCGCACCCAGCGGGAAGGTGGTCGTCAGCGCTCTCGCCGCTCTCCGCAAAGGGGGAGTTGTCGCCATAAATGCCATTCACATGGATCAGATGCCTGCCTTCGACTACGACAAATTGCTCTGGGGCGAGCGTCAGATTCGCAGTGTAGCCAACATGACGAGGCAGGATGCCCGCGACTTTCTGGCCTTGGCTAANNAGAACGAAGACGGGTCAGCGGTGATTGTTCTTTAAGAAGAGGCCACCTTCGGCACCAGGCACAATGCGACAGATGGCACATGGTGCCGGATTGACGCTGCATCCGTCCATCACCGGCGACGGGCCATTCGAAAGCGCTCCGAACGGCAAACGATTCGCGGCCAAAGCCAGCGATTTGGGAATGAGCGAGCGAAGACTTTTCCATTCGGGTTACCTCCAAGTCGATTGAGGAATCAACAGAGGAAAACTGGTTCTGAACGGGATTGGGTGGTAGCTCCGCGCTCGATCCAAGGAACACAAGTTTGCGGTTCGCATTGCGCCGTCGCCTGGCCTCCTGAGCATCGAAACGAGATAGGAGCAGACCTGCCTCAGCCGGATCCACCGGGGAGCACCTACCGTGGCGACGCGTTTAGTTGGAGTAGCGGAAGTGATCTGCCGTCGGGCTTAACGGTCATTCTGGATTGCTCCCGGGCGGGCAAGCCGGAAGTTCGGCGTCGGTTGGCGACTCCAGGGCTTACCACTCGGTGAGGAGCCCATTCTGATCCTTCACTGATCGGCCTATGCCTGAATCGTGGGCTACTCGGGAGTAAGGCGAGGTTCCCGCCGTTGGTTGGTACGAAATCGCTTTGCATGAATTCGTCAGAGGAAAATGAGCAGCCAATCTGAATACTGATGAATGTCTGATTAACCCGTGTGTAATCTTATACATGCTCACTGAACTCTTGCTCTGTCGGCTACTTTCTGTCAGAATAAGCGTCCTACGTGAACGAGGCGTTATGCGAATTGCTTTCCTCCCCTCCTTTCGCATTGCTGCCGGTTTGCTGCTGGTCGTCCTGTTGGGTGTGGTCGGATGCCAAGTCCTCCGCTGGAGGAATCCTGTCTCTCCCGAGGCGCTCCTTGCGCGAGCCGACGAGATGTCGTGGCTCAATAACTGGATAGCGGCAGAACCCCTTTACCGGCAAGCGGAAATTCAGTTCACAGAAAAACATCAGCTCTCGAAGGCGCTCTATGCGCGTGTCAGCGAAATGCCGGCACACAGCGAATCCTCAATAAGCTTTCCTGCCCAAATTGCATTGCTGACGCATGAGCTGACATTGCCTGAGGCGCATGATTCTGAAACTCGGCTTCGCGTTCTGACGATCCTCGGGATGTTCGAAGTGAACTACGACTCTGCGATGGCACTGAAGACCTGGGAAGAGGTGGAGGCTCTGGCGCTCCGCCAGCACCATTATCTGCTGGCATCCAGAGCCATGGGCGAGCAAGGGATTGCTGCATTTCTGCGGGGCGACTTTACGACGGCGAAAAAGAATGTGGTCAAGGCATGGATGGTCGCAAAGGCCGCCGATCCAGGCGCTCGCATTCGATACGCCAGCATGTATGGCGCTGGTTTGGTTGAGCTTCACAAATATAGTGAGGCCCTCGGGCCGCTCAATGAAGCCATCAAGGTGGCCAACAAGACACACGGAGCGGCATATCCAACCATTGCCATCACGGCGAAAATTGAGGCTCTAAGCGGACTCGGGAGGAATCAGGAGGCATTGGCGTTGGCGGGTGAGGAGATGCAGAGAGTTGGCAGCTATCATCTTGCAGGGCATCTCTACGAACTCTACCAAACCAGGGCTGGCGTCTACGAGAGAATGGGCCAATGGGATCAAGCGGTGTCCGACTACGGTCAGGCCGTTCAATACGCCAAGCAACTTTCGTACTGGCGCGGCCTGACGCAGGTGGACGGTTCACTCGCAACGGCATACCTGCATCAAGGGGCATTGCAGCCTGCGTTGACCGCGATCAACGAGGCCATTACATCCAACGAGCGCATCCCCGACGAGCTGTACTTTGTCCCGCGCGATCTCGCAATCAAGGCAGAGATCATGGCTCGCCTTGGAGACAAGAAATCGTCAATCATTCTGTACGAGAAGAGCGCCGATATGCTGGACGCCCTGCTCAGCAGAGTGCCGACGCCGACTGTTGAACGCCAACTTCTTGCCGATCTCAGCAAGGTCTATTCCGGGTATTTCGAGTTCTTATCCGATCAAGGCAGAACTGCGGACGCATTTCGAGTGATCGAACGTGCGCGCGGGCGTGTTGAGGCGCAGTCCTTGGCACATCACGAGGTTGTAGCGCCACACGACCCGAATCCCGCCGAACAGCAATTGACGAAGTTGAACATTGACTTGCTCAATACCGACGATTCGACAGCCAGAGGGCGCATCCTTGACTCCATCTATGACACGGAACAACAGCTTGATACAGATTCGACCGCAGAAGACAGAGCCCCGGTACCAGTTGATCTTGGCCAACTCCAGCGTGAACTCCGTCCATCTGAGCTTTTTGTCGAGTATATCTTGGACCGTCCTCACTCCTACGCGCTCGCGTTGACACGTAATACTGTTCACAGATACACATTGCCGTCCAGGGATGAATTGGAGCAAGAGGCAGCGAAGTACCGTTCTGAGATTCTGCAACAGAAGACGGACTTGGCCCTTGCGCAACAGCTCTTCAACGGGCTCCTGGGAGGAATCCCTGAATTTAAAGAGAAGCAGGCATTGATTGTGGTGCCAGATGGAAAACTTCACCTGCTTCCTTTCTCTGCTTTGGCAGACAAAGGTCAATATATTCTGACCTCGCATCTTGTATCCGTGGTCCCGTCAGGAACCGTACTTCATATGCTGGAGCATCGCGCGGAGGAGATTGGAAAGGCAGATCTGCCTTATGTTGGGGTGGCGGCATGGACGACCAATACGCCTCCGAACACCCTGCTTGCCCGCATTCACCGAGCTGTTTACGGGCCTGTGAGGCGTGAACTTGTTGCGCTTCCAGAGAGCCGCCACGAAGTCGAAGCGATTGCCGCAGACCTGCCCAAACCAAGCACAATTCTCCTGGGAGCCAGCGCGACGAAGACAAACTTCGAGCAACTCCCGCTCGGCCAATTCAGCGTGATCCACCTGGCCCTTCATGGCTATGTCGATCCAGAGATCCCAGATCGCTCCGCTCTCGTCTTCGCCCCCCAGCAGCAGTCCACCGATGACGGCCTGCTCAAGATACGCGAAATCAGGAATCTTCATCTCAATGCCAGCCTCGTAACGCTTTCCGCCTGCAACACCGGCGTGGGACCGGTCGGCGAAGAAGGCGTTGCGAACATCGTCAATGCGTTCATCGAGGCGGGATCTCAGAGTGTTGTGTCTACCCTCTGGGAACTTGAAGATCACGCAAGCGCACACCTGATGACCGTTTTCTATGACCACCTCGGTCATCATGAGGAGAAGGCCGAGGCTTTGAGGCAAGCGCAGCTTGAAATGCTGAACTCTGGAGTACCACCTTACTACTGGGCAGCTTTTGTACTCGCCGGTGATCCGAACGGCAGCCTGTTCCGAGCGCCAGGCGGCAATGGCTCTTCAAGGAGTGCCCGATGACAAAAGATCATTCTGCCACGCCGGAATCACCGGTCCAGCTTTCCACTCGCGACCGCCGCGCCATTCTCGACAAGGTGTTGGCCGCTCTGGAGAAGCGATTCTATCGGCCGGAGAAGTTGAATGACGATTGGCGGGCTGCTGTGGAACGCCACCGGCCGTTGATTGAAGCAGCCGACACGGCAGACGGCTTTGAACAGTCCATGAGCGATCTGCTGGCGGAGCTGCATACGTCGCATCTGGGCTTCTTTCACGGCAGCGCCCGCAGAGCCTCCAGCCGGGCTGCGCTGAGCGCAACGTACCTTGCCGACGAAACGCCCTTCGGAAAGCGATGGATATTTCAGGATGTCCACTCAGGAGGCGCCGCATCCAATGCCGGAATCGAACCAGGGGATATTCTTCTCAGTGTGGATGGCCGGGAGATTACGCCGCCAGAGCATCCGGTCTTTGCTATGGGCAAGCAAACAGGTCTAGAGATTGTTGGCAGAAATGATCAACAGCGTGCCGTTGCGGTCGATGTGGCGCGCCCCAAAGGAAAGAAACTCCATTTTGTCGAACCAACGCTGGTTGAGGCACGGCATCTCGAAGACGGATTGGGCTACCTGAAGGTTGCCATGTTCCCTGGGATGATCGGTGTCGATGTGGCGAACAAAATCTCGTGTGCCATCGAGGGATTGGGGAAAATAGACAGACTCATCATCGATCTTCGCGGAAATACTGGAGGAGGGATCGGAGCCCTTCGAGTCATGAGCTTGCTCACGCCCGGCAGAATTCCGGTAGGATTCGCCCTCGACAGAAGGCGCGTTAGGCCCAATCTGGATTCGGAGAAGCAGCGATTTCGGCGATTCCATGCCATCCCCGCTTCCAAGAGGGCGCTCTGGCTGCTCGCGATGCAGTTTGCGCCGGCAATGCTGGCCAAGACACCCATCGTACTTGAGACGGAGGGGTTGGGCCGGAAGGACTTCCACGGAAAAGTGATTCTCCTCGTGGACCGCCATACAGCGAGTGCCGCGGAAATGATCGTCGCGTTTGCGCGAGAGAACAATCTGGCCAGGATCGTCGGCGAGAACACTGCCGGCAGGCTTCTTTCCGCCACTTCTGTAAAAGTGGGCCAAGGATTTCGCCTGGCGTTACCCACCGGGGCTTATTACACATGGAGAGGGTCAGTTTTTGAAGGAACCCCTATTGAGCCCGACGAACTGGTTGAATTCGATTGGCAAACAGCACGGGGAAACAAGGACAGGCAACTTGAGTATGCCATCGAATCTGTGAGCGCCGCGCAAAGTCATCGATCCGGCTAAATGGCAGTTTTATGCTTGCGCCAAACTCAACTCTCTTATCGTGATTCATCGGCCGGTACCCTGAACGAGCGATCTGAGGCGGCCAGCTTCCCCCTCCAGTGAGCTTGGCGTCCCTGGGACGATGCGGCTTCCCACCCGCAAAGAGAGAACTGGCGCACGACTAGTGTACGCCTACCGCCCAATCTCGTGAATAGAGATGCGGTAAAGGTATTTGTCCCCTTGGAGTCGGCAACGGTTCGACGATCTGTCTGGGCATGATCCACGGTTGACGCCCTGACCGCGTTTCCAAGGCCGAGAATCCTCGAAACACGCTTCGGCGATTTACCACCAACCCAGAATCGCTGCCGACAACAGCCGAGTTTGTCAGTACCTATCCCATATGGCCCTGGTTCGACGGCTGTTTCTTGCTTCCGACGGGGCGGAACCGTCCGTTACATGGCATCACTACCCTAGGAGCGCTTGACCCGATGAGGAAGAGCTTTACTCTAATGCGATTTGCTTGCTGATCGCGAGAATTTCCACTTGTCGATCTTGATGCAGGAAACGGTCGATAAAAAACGCATAGGTTTCAAGACAAAACGTAACAAAGGAAAGAGCTATGCGAACCTCCTCCAGGCGTTCGGCTGACAAAGGAACTTCTCCGCTCCCCAAAGCTCCGTAAAATGGCCTTATAGCGTCGCCCGTTCCGTGCACTGCGCGATGCGCCCAACTGTATGCTGTCAACACGAGAGCGGGCATGAAACTATCCGCCATTTTCCCCTCGACGCAGTCGGCCCTGGAGATCAGGGTTGGGTGTGTGCGACTCCAAGACTGCGCCTTGTCGGTGAGTTGTGTCAGGCTCCTGGCCTCAGCCACAAAACCCTGCAGCTCTGCTTCTTGTTCGACAGTCAGCTCACGCGATGTGATCGGATTGAGCTTTTCGGAATGCCTGTAGAGGCTTTGAGTATCGAAATGATGAAATCGGACCAGCTCCTCACCATCTGCAAATTGCAGAAACGCGGCATTTACGATCACCTCGGCCATCGTCCGCGTCGTCGCCAAAATTTCTTCAACCATGAACTCCTGCGCGAGCAGGAGGCAAGCGCGAGCCTGCTTTCGTAGCTTGAGCAACGTAGCTAACAAAATGAGAAGTCTCTCGTCGGGGGCTGAAGAAGCAAGCACTTCGCGGTGACGCGCGAAAAGAAGGCCCCGGAGACCGTCTATCCGGATGAGCTCTGCCTGTATCGCCTTCGCGGTCGCTTCTGAACTCATGACCTCAACTCCACACCTGTCAGTTTATTCGACGTGCGCCAATGGCCATCGAAGTCGAGCAACGTTAGATGATGGCATGCTGCTGCATGAGGGACAAACCGTAAGTAATTCTCGATTCACGAAAACAGGCCAACGCGCGTTTCCAGGATCAGGTACGGCGAGCGGCTATTTGATCTGGAGAGGGTAGTAGTACGACGCCTGATCCTGCTCATGAGTTGTTGAAAGAAAATAGGCTCCCGGCATTGATTTCCGCAAATCGAGATCCACGGATATTTCTTCCCGGTCTCCATTGCCAGTTGCGGTAGCGCTGCTCTGAGCCAGTAGGTCATTGCCCGTCTGATCGCGCATGACAGCGACCGCGTATCTGCCAGGTTCGCTATAGCGGGGAAGGATGATCGTCACCTTCACCAATGCCGCGGGCAACGACACGGATTGCAATGGGCTTGGCTGGTCATTCCGAAGCGTCCCGGCGTTCCACAAGTCCAGAGTCTCAGGAACGGCGGCCATGTCGGCGACCGGATGCGCCGGGTTCGCTCCGCGGCGAGCCAACACGACGAATACCGCGACAATCAGGCAACAACAAGCAACAGCGGTTGTGAGCACCAGCCTTCGCCGGCGCGACTGGTATGCGGGACGCAGAGTGAGAAGCCGTCTCATGCAAGTAGGACAGTTCGCTGCATGATCCACTCTCGGGTCTGATAGAACGATCTGCTTGGATTTCCTGGCAAGGCCCTTGAGAAATGCTTCGTCGGGACAGGGACCGGCAGACGTCGTTCCCCCAGCGAGCACACGTTCCTGATAATGCTGTGTAAGCCAGGTATCAAAGCGATCTTCAGTATGTGAGAACCAGCCCAATCTTAGCCGCATCAAGAGAAATCTCCTGGTTGGGAGAGAGTATGGAGCAGCGACTCCATCTCCCGGAAATATGCGCGCCGCACAGCCGTGTGATCCATTTCGAGCTGTTCAGCAATCTGCCTCCACGAGTACCCCAGCCAGCGCCACTCTACGATCGATTGGGCGAACTGCGAAAGGCGCCCGAAAATTTCGTTCGCGTAGACCCTTTGCTCTGCCTCCGGTTGACCAATATACAACTTCTCCAGATCAATCAACGACCCATATTGGATCTCTCGGCTCCTCTTCGCAGATTGCTGTCGGGCGCGGCGTTTAATCACGCTCTTCAGGTGCAAAGTCAGCTTTTTGTCAGGGCAATCCGGATGACGACCAACGTAGCTGGACGTGTTCTGTACAGCATAATCCATCAGGTCGTGGGCGGCGTCGTGGTCGTTGAGAAATGTCCAGGCGCAAAGAATAGCATAGGGCCAACCTGCCTTGGCAGCGGCCTCTAGTTTCTTATCAGAAGCGGGGTCCCCGGTCGAATAGGCCCAACTCCACGTCAGCTCTTGCCAGATGCGACCATGTGGCGGCATATGTGAGCGCCTGCCCCTAAGGCGTTAACCATAACTCTTTCTGGAGTATAGACCGGAAACAGACTTGTCCAGGGGTACGAAAGTTTTTTACGCAGCCTGCCCCAAAGCTGCTGCGAAAGTGCCTTTAGTAGGTACTGGGAAAGGCCTGCCAGAACATCCCGCAGCAAACATTATGATCCTTCGACGTTGAATGACAGTGAAGTGTGATCGAGATTCTGTCAGAACAGGAGGCGGCGACTCAAACATCAATCGATCTCGGAGTTCGTTGCGGCACGTGGGCGAAAGTGAGACGAAATCTGCCAGTTTCAAATAACGACTCGCCGAGCGAGTCGAAACCTGCCTGCGCGGCCAATCCGAGAGAGAATTCTCTGCTCAATTCGCAATCAGCTTAATCCACAGCGAATGGAAAATGCGGATCCTGACTCCGCCTCTTACTCTTCGCTTCTCGATTCTCAACAGCTCTACCTGAATAGGGGTTTTCTCCGCATCCCCCACTGCTGAGGTGTCCCCATGACTGCTGAACCCAGACTGAGATCGTCCTATGTCTGGGGTCTGGATGCCAGATCTTTGGCGCTCCAGGCCCAAGTGCTTTCAGGCCAAAAGCTCGATCAACTCGTTCGTCGCTTGCAACGGCAGAGCGGCCGGTCCAGGGAGGCTTGTTGGCGGTTTGTCCTTCAATTTGGCCTGAAGAGCAGGGACGAGCATCGGCGTTGGACCGAGGAAGAATTTGAATCTCTACGCGAGACGCTGTCCGCTCATTCAGTAAACGAAACTGCCACGATGCTCGGACGGAGCCCGAATGCCATCCGTTGCGCATTGCGTAGGAACAACTTGAAGGTCAGGGAAATCCGCTGCGACTGTTTTTCGGTCGAAGCACTGTCGAGGATCCTTCGTGTAAGGAAATCCGAGATCCATGCCTGGATTGAAAAGGAGTGGCTGCACGCAACCACGCAGATCACCGGCAAGAGGCTGACACATATCATCACGCCAGAGGCATTTCGTGCCCTTTACACGCATCATCTTCGCGATCTGTTGGAGCAAAAGAGGATTACAAACGTGGCGCTCTTTGAGGCGTTCTACAACTATTGCTTCGTGCCGAAGCACACCATTGGAACGCAACTGCTGACCGTTCGCAGGGACAAGCGCGAGCGTGCTGCATTCGCGGCAACGCAGGATGAGGGAGACTTCGAGGAGGAAGACGATGAAAGTGAGGAAGGATTTAGCGTCAGTCTTGGCGAGGATATCGATTCCGAAGAGGGCTCAACCACGTATTCGGAGTGACCGCTGTGAGCACTGCGGCGCTTGGCTGAGTTGGACCCGGATCTCGATCAGAGAAACAACCGCGAATGTTGTCTGCGGCAGTCTCTTACTGGCCGTGCTCACATTTGCAGGGTACGCTGCCTTTCAATGGATGGAACGCGAAGGTTCTTTCCTCCAAACGGTCTGGCATGAGCCACTCGATGACTGGAGTCGTTGAGTGAGCATACATGACGCACCATAGCGGTGTGAAGTGTGCCAAATAGCTTGCGATGTCGTTTTTGCGAAAACGACTTGCGGAAAGAAGGAGAAATGCAGGTCAAAAATGCAGGTTTTTTGAGCGAAAATAGTAACAGCGAGTATATTCGTTACTCCCTCGAAGCCCAGTTGTCCGTGAAACCAGAATCTGGCGGTGGCCTACTTTTACTCCGCTGCGTCACGCCGCTCCAGCGGCGTAATGTGGCCTATTCTTGCTCCGGCGTTTAAAATATTGATCCTACAGACGTTGTTGTTTAGCATCGCAGGTCTCAGAGAGGCTGCCCCACAACCTTTTGGGATCGAGGACACATCGCACAGCATTTCAATTACTTGCGGGTCTCGGGAGGGGATGAATTTGCACCGAAAGTGCGGAAGAACCGATTTAAGTGCAGCGCGACAGCGGCGTTTGCAGGTTCGTATTCTGGAGAAACTCCGGGAGTCACCTACCTGGACAATGACTCGTATGGACTTTCACAAAGAAAAGCCGGGATAGAGAAAGGCGCCGTGAATGGTTTCGGCGTCGGTCTCCGAGACCCCGCACGCGCGAACAGTGTCATACCATTTCTCAACCTGGTTCCTTGTGTCGTTGACGATCTTCTCTGCTTCGCTCTTTTCGAGCAGGAATCGGGCATACTGAGAAACAATATTCCTGGCGTTTGCGAAGCGGCCGAGGTCCCCGCATTCCATGGCAAGATCGCGGCGATCCTGACTGATAACCGGTGACGGCGTCAGATCATAGGCTGGCGAGAGACTCCATTCCTCGTCCTTGGCTATGAAGGCGTGGTTCCGCGGATGATCGTCAAGGTTGGAAATAAGGGCGTTAAAACACATCCGGCGGAATAGTTCCTGTGCATCTTTCTTCGGTTCAGCGACGATCCGCCGCAATTCCTCGACCAGGATGACATAGGACCAGCGGGTTCTCGTTTCCAGAGCTTCATCGCTGCGCAGCACGGTAAGACCGCTAATCATTCGAGCACGGGTATATCCGTTGGCGGTCCTCTCCCGGTCGAAGCGCTTGACCAGGACATCCTTCCCCCCCACCGATTCGATCCGGCTTTCAGCGACATTGATTCCACACTGCCGTGCCAATCGCAGCATGGCGAGGGGCGGCGCGGGCGTGGCACACGCGGCGTGCGGACCAAATCCGTGGTGGCCGTTGCGGTGGAGCATCGCGGCCCTGGCAAGCCGGGCAAGAAGCCGGTGCCAGGATTTGCGGCTCTGGAAGTGATTCCCGATGCCGCCACAGAGACGCTGGAGAAGTTCCTCGCCGACAAGGTCAAACCCAGCAGCCACATTCTTTCCGATGGCTGGCACGGCTATCGTCGCCTGAAGCAGAAGGGCTTTGAGCACACGGCAACGGCTGTCTCCAAGCAGAATGAGCCGGCGCATGTGCTGTTTCCCTGGGTTCACATCACACTATCGAATTTGAAGCGGTTTCTGCTCGGCACCCATCACAAAGTCGAGCAAAAACACCTCAAGCACGATGTTGCCGAATTCAACTACAGGCTCAACCGCCGCACCATGGAACCGGACTTGATGGTTCGCCTGCTGCGCGCCTGCATCTGCACACAAACCATCACTTACAAACAGCTTGTCGCCACGCCGGAGCAAGCTTGATATTCATCTTATCGAAAAGGTCCAAATCGGCATTCTCGAATTGATCTTGGCCAAAGTGCCGTCTCGACAATCTGAGTTTCTTGAGATCGCATTTAAGAAAGCGGTCACGGGGCGAACGATCAATGTCGTCGCAACGTTTAAGCAAGAGGCGATGTCCGGAATTATCGACACCCTCCAATCCTCAGAGGACAACAGTGAAACCGAAGATTGGGCGGGAAAGTTCCGGGACAAACGGCCAGGACCTGAGGAGATCGTCTTATCCCTTGAAAACGATGCTCTCGAACCGGAACTCATTCGAACCGCTCGCCACGCCGTAAAGGATCGCCGCCATTGGGAAGCCGTGGTTCTACACTACGTTCAGGGCTGGCCGCTAACCAGCTCTGACCCCAACAAGCCCTGCCTTGAGCGGCATTTCGGAGTTTCCGCAAGACAGATTCACAATTGGATCACAAAAGCTCTGGAGAGCATGTGCAGCGCGATTGGAGCAACGCCATGAATACCCCTCAAATGTCAATCGAGGAGCTACTGGATACCATCCTCCTAGACGAGTCCGCACCAACCTATGAAGCGCTCCTCAAATGGTGTGAACGGCATCCTCAATATCGAGAAGAGCTTGCGAGGTTCTTTGCCACCTGGGGTGTGCAGGAGAATATCTCGTACGACGTCGAGATCGACGAAGATCGGCTGGCAAGCCTTGGCGTGAGTCAAGCTTTGAATCTTCTCGAAACCCGACAGGAACAGCAAACGCACAAGAGCGCACATTCTCGAGACGGAACTCGCCTCCTGTCTTGGGCAGGTCGAATCGGCATATCAGAAGAGGTACTGGCAAGAAAGACCAGGCTGGATCATGTCATCCTGAAGAAGCTCGACCTGCGCCGTTTGACGGGAGTCCCTCAGCAGTGCCTTGAACGACTCGCAATGGCGCTTCAAAGCTCGATTGATTTTCTGAGGCTCTTAATTACCGGTCCTCCTGTTCTCCAGGAGGGTGTCCGGTACAAATCGAGAAAAAGACCGAAACTGACCACTGAGGACTTTGCCGATGCCGTCCGTAATTCCTCACTGGACGATGCCGACAAACGCTATTGGCTTGGCGCTATAGAGAAAGATCGCGAGGCCCAGCGTCGATGAGCATTTGGAGTGAGATTCGCAAGCAGGCTCGGTTATGCCACGATAAGGTGTCAGCATCAGGTGCCAGTCTGCCCACCGCCGAGGACTTGCTCGCGGCGGCAGAAGAGCACACTGGAATCCACCGCCAGAAGCTGCCTCCCAATGACGCCCTGTTAGATGGCGCCGACGCGATTTACAATCCCGATCACAAGTGTATCTACTACTCAGCTGCGACAGATCCAGTTTTGGCTCGCTTCCATATTGCGCACGAATATGCTCACCCACTGCTGTCCGGATACAAGTCGAACAGATTCAATTGGTTGCAGACATCGCCTAAGTCGTTATCGCAGCCCATCTCTTGAAGTACCTGTAAAATGGGGGCTTTCTCGAACAGAGTTAGGCTGAGANNGGCGACATACTGCCCATCAACATCGTCCCGATGAAGTCACGATCCACTATCGGTTTCACCCGTTGTACACGCACAAGCTGCCTGTGATCCGGCGGTATGAGCGTTACAGCGAGACATTTTACGTGGTACGCCGAGCCGATGGGCGTCCTCTGGCAGTGCCGGACTGGATGACGCGTTCCGAGGCGGCGAACGTAAAGCTTGTATCGACGGCCCGCTTGCCTGGTAAAGTGCTTCTGGAATTATGTAATGCAGCCGTGACCATTCCTACCTCCGCTGTGCACAATGTGCACGAGGAGGATCAGGATGTCAACGGTCAGGACAAAACAGCAACGCCAACTCTTCGAAGAACCTCTCCCCGCACTCGGCGTACAGCTCCCGCAGGAGGTAACAGCCCAGCTTCGACAGACTTTGACTCAGTGGATGCAGACGCAGGTCAGAGGAATCCGCAAGGAGGGGGCCGGCGATGAACAAGATCACCTCTGAGCATTTATCTCGGCAGGCCTGTGTCTACATTCGCCAATCAACGCCGGATCAGGTGCGGCACAACCTTGAGAGCCAGCGCCGTCAATATTCCTTGGTCGACCATGCCCGCTCCCTGGGCTGGGAAGATGTCGAGGTGATCGATGAAGACCTCGGCATTTCGGGGTCAGGCACTCGCCGCCCAGGTTTTGAGCGCTTGTTGCGTGCGTTGTGCGATGGACGGGTAGGAGCAGTCTTCTGCATCGAAGCGTCCCGTCTGGCGCGTAATGGCCGGGACTGGCACACGCTTCTGGAGTTCTGCAGTGTCGTTGGTGCGTTGCTGATTGATGCAGAGTCAGTCTACGATCCAAGACTAACGAATGACCGTCTGCTGTTAGGCATGAAAGGCACGATCAGTGAGATGGAAGTTGCCAATTTCCGCGAGCGAGGTCAAGCGGCGCTGCAGCAAAAGGCGAAGCGTGGCGCATTGGTACAGCGGGTTGCGGTTGGTTATTTCCGAGGAACGGATGACCGGATAGAGAAAGACCCGGATGCTCGGGTTCAGTCCACCATTGAGCTGGTTTTTCGTAAGTTCGCTGAGCTGGGCAGCGTGCGCCAGGTCTATTTCTGGCTCGATCGTCAGCAGATCGAACTGCCTGTTGTTTTGGGCACGAAAGACGCTCGCGAAAAGGGATGGCAGCCTGCCCGCTATCATGCGGTCCTCAGCATCCTGAAGAATCCTGTCTATGCTGGCGCATACGCGTACGGACGCAAGAAAACGATAACGCGCCTGGAGGCTGGTCAAAAGGTTCAGCGCCAGGTAAAACGCCGCCGCGAAGACTGGGCGGTATTGATTTTGGATCACCACGAGAGCTACATTGATTGGGACGTGTATCAAAGCAATCAAGCAATGATTGCCCACAACGAAAACGCGAACAGTCACGCCGTGCGAGGAGCGGTTCGGCACGGAGAGGCGTTGCTCGCCGGTCTGTTGCGTTGTGGCCACTGTGGAGCGAAGATGCTGGCACAATATCCAGGTCCGCGCGTCATTCGCTACCAGTGCTCCGCGTATGCGCTCAATCGCGATCAACCCAGTTGCGTGATGTTTGGCGGACTCCGCGCTGACCGCTTGGTGTCGGAACAATTGCTGCGCTGCTTATCGCCGCTTGGCATCGATGCTGCTACAACTGCAATCACCGCGCTTGAAGACGCCAATGATGAACGTATTCACCAAAAGACGTTGGCCCTGCAGCAAGCACGCTATGAAGTGGCACATGCGCGGCGCCAATATGACGCGGTGGATCCATCCAATCGGCTTGTTGCGGCGGAACTCGAACGTCGCTGGAATCGGGCGCTGACTGTTGAAGCCGATCTTGAAGCGGAGATTGCGGTGCTCGAAAATGGACGCGAGCATCCCATTACCGACGCGCAGAAGCGTGAACTGCTGGACTTCGCACGGGATACCCAGCGACTATGGGATGATCCGCGTAGTTCTCCAGAGTACAAGAAGCGCCTGCTTCGCATCGCGCTGAAGGAGATTACAGCTACCTGCGAGGCCGATACGATACGGCTTGTGTTGCACTGGCAAGGTGGGGATCACACGCAAGTGGAGTTTCCCAAGATTCGCACCGGGCAACATCGCTATGCGACCGGCCACGACATTGTAGAGATGATTGGCAAGCTGGCGCGTATCGAGCCAGACGCGCGCATTGCATCGATCTTGAATAAGAATGAACACCGCACAGCACACGGGCAAAGCTGGACAGCAAAGAATGTCTGCGCGGTGCGCAACCATCATGCGATTCCGGTTTACAAGCAAGGAGAACGTCAGGGTCGGGGTGAAATCTCTGTCCGCGAAGCTGCCGATGCGCTTGGCGTCACTCCCACAACCATTTTCCGGCTCATTCAGTTGAAGCAATTGCCCGCCACGCAAATCTGTGGGAACGCCCCATGGATACTGCTGAAAAAGGACGTCGATCGATACAGGGAGGCAAGAACCCAGGCAACACCCCCACCAACGGCGAATTTAACGCAGCTGCTTTTTGAAATTCAATGACATACGAAGGAGTGCATCATGTCGTATTCTCGAAGAAAAGCTCGACCTGCCAGCGCTGCTTATAGATTTGCGCGATGGTCAGTGCGGGCAGGGTGAAGTTGTTGGTCAGAAACACCAATCGCTTGCCGGTGACGGCATCGAAGTAGCTCACGCGGCGCAGAGTATCTGGATATGCCGACGCCGATCCGATGGTTGCTAGGACGACGGTCTGATCCGAGCGCACGCCGGTGCCTTTGTCCACCAGATGCGAGTAGCGGCGTTGCAGCAGTACGTTCCCCAAAAGGCGTGTGCAGCTGATCGGCCCCGGTATTTGTGAACCACGTTGAGTAATAGTGTAGTGCATCCGCTCCAATTGGCTCATCCATGCACGAGCGGGATGGCCGCATTCCGACCGGCATGGCCCGGAGGTTCTTTTCTGTCAAAAATGTAGAAAATATGCCTCATTCAACCGCTTATGAGCGAGGAATGGCTTGTTGACAAACTGGAACTATAGTATTTACAGTCTCGCCATGGATTGACGGCGTCGCTCTATTGGCTGGACCGGAACTACAAACACGCGCAGGCCAGGATCGATCTCGCTCGGAGGCAGCATCGCGGTAGAGGATGACGGCAACTGGCGCGAGCTAAATGCTCCGCATCCTGGGTCGGCAGGCTTGAGGTTAGAGAGGTAGCAGTCTCTGTACGTTCCCGAGCGTGAAGCACTCCTCATTGATCACCGGTTAGACGTCAACGGCGGAGCGTCCGAACCGCGATGGGAGAAAAATGCGGCAGTTCTGCTGAGAGCATCTGGGTGTGAATCCGCAATCGGAGGGATCCAAATGTGTGACGACACGAGAAGAAGCTTCCTGAAGAAGATGGGGATCGCCTCCGTCATCGCAGCGGGTGGAATCAATCGAGGTTTTGCAAGCGATCCATGGTCTTCAATGTCCCCGGATGGATACATTCCGCCGATAGGGAACATCCGGGTGCCGGAAACAGACGACCAGTGGATCGCGGTCAAGGATTACGTTGAAGAACCAGGTCCGGAATACCGGCATGCGTCCGAATCCGCGTTCGAAGCGTTTCGCGATATCAAGTATGGGGTGCGAATTCATTGGGGGCTCTACTCAATCCAGGAGTGGTGGGACACGAGCTGGCCATTCCTGAAATTATCGTCCGCGGAGAAGCAGCAGCACCTGGAGAACTACAAGACCTGGAATCCATCGGGATTCGACGCCGATCAGTGGATGAAGTTCTTCAAGGAGCAGGGGATGAAGATGTTTGCATTCACCTCCAATCACCACGAAGGCTTTTCCATGTACGACACAAAGAGGAGAGTCACAAGCCGCGTGGATTGGACGGCGCCCGGGGGGCCAAGAATCCAGGATTGCGACTTGGCCTTCAGCATCATGGAGACGCCCTTCAAACGGGACGTAGTGAAAGAAGTATGCGATGCGGGTCGCAAGCACGGATTGAAGATCGACCTTTATTTCTCTCACCCTAACTGGTTCGACGCGGATTTTCGTCCCTATTGCAGACATCCGCTGCAGCCAGGGCTGTATGGTATTCCGGATGCTACGCCAGAGGTACATGCGCGTATGATGGCGCACCACCGCCAGCAACTTACCGAGCTACTGACAAACTACGGCAAGATCGATATGGTCTGCCTCGACATGTGGCTAGGAAGAGAAGTGTGGCCTCAGTTGCGAGAGACGATGCTCGCGCTCCGCAAACTCCAGCCAGACGTAATGTTTCGCGCCCGCGGCATCGGGAATTACGGTGACTACTACACGCCGGAGCGATATGTGCCAGGGAGCAAGGGAACGACAGATATGCCCTGGTTTGTGATCTATCCATTAGGAAGCGGCTTTTCCTATGGCGGGCCTGATGATCACTACAAGGGTAGTAGTTGGGTTATACAAAATCTGGTTGACACCGTAGCAAAAGGTGGCAGTTTTATGGCCGGGATTGGTCCGGATCGCGACGGCAGATTCAGTCCAACGGCATTGAATCAACTGGAGGAGGTTGGCCAATGGCTGAAGCTCAATGGCGAAGCGATATTTGAGACTCGTCCGCGTTCTGGTGATTTGTGGAAGGAGGGCGCGCAAGTTTCCTTTGCCGAACCTTCGCGCCAACATGGCCAACCTCTTCCACCAGCCGGCGAAGATACCCCGATTCGATTCACTCGCAGCAAGAATGGTCGAGCGCTCTACGCGATCTGTCTGCAGTGGCCCGGCGCTTCGCTCAAGTTGAAGACAGTTCGAACAAGAAAGGACGCCAAGATCACCTTGCTCGGTGTGAAGCAACAGCTCGATTGGCATGACAATCATGGTGAAGGACTGGCGATTGATATTCCCGCCGCACTGCAAGATGAAATGAGAAGGCCTTGCAAGACTGCCTGGGCGTTCAGAATTGAAGGCGAGGAGATGTAGCAAACATCTTGCGCCTGCGACTTCTCTGGCGACAGGGCACACCGAGTTGACCAGCCTGCTATCTGGAATCATGAGCCTCGCCGGAGTGCCCGTTGGCTGCTGAAAGGCGCGAGACACTGCAACCTGAGATGAGGTCAAGCCACCCCACTCAAATCAGGATCGATCTGCTGCGCGGGAGTGTTCACAGGGAGAGAAGTGGCGTCCNNTCAAAGAGGCACACCGCCTGCCTGGGAGGCAGGCTTGACGGCGGGGGAACGTTATGAATAGAATCCGGATGTAAATATGGCTGAACCAATTCGCCGGGTTCCTGGTTTTCGGTGATCGGCATCTGCCGCTGGCGGTACGGGAAGGAAGGCCCATTCGTATGCATTCGACTGTTCTGGGATTTGCACTGGTCTTCATCGCTGCGCTCTCCGGCGGTGCGCTTGCGGTTCCTCTGAAGAAGAGACGGCAGTTCGAGCTCGAAAACATCTACATACCATCCACGCTGGTCATGATGCTCATTTTGCCGTTTCTGATGGCCGCATTCGTGATGCCGAACTGGATGGAGGCCGTGCACGCGGCGGGCGCAGGAGCTGTATGGAGAGGCGCCGCATTCGGGTTCGGATGGGGTGTTGGCTCCCTCCTGTTTGGCTACGGTGTCACCATGGCGGGAATGTCGGTAGGCTTTGCGACCATCATGGGGATCAACACCGCAGTCGGGTCCCTTCTTCCGTTCCTGGTTAAGTCGCCCGCCGACCTTCTCACATCAGGCGGACTGGTGATTCTGCTTGGCATCGCAGGATGCGTCGCCGGGGTCGTGGTCTGCGGCAGGGGGGGCTTCCTGCGGGAACGCCAGACGGGCGCCAGCGGTCAACGACATGGATTCGGCAGAGCCTTGCTGGTCTGCGCGGCTTCCGGGGTGCTGAGTGCCTGCGCGAATCTTGGTTTTGCCTTTACCAGCCGAGTCGGCGAAGAAGCTCAGAAGCTCGGCGTGAGTCCGGTTTTTTCCACTCTGGCCAGTTGGATGCCCGTCTTCTGGGGAGCGACTGTCGCGCTTCTTCTTTGGTTCGGCGGCTTGCAGATTAAGAAGGGCACATGGCGGAAGAATTTCGGTCCGGACGCAGCGCACGACTGGCTGATGGGTGTGTTGATGGGGGTCATCTGGTTTGTTGCCACGATCCCCTATGGCATGGGCGCATACTACCTTGGCCGCCTCGGCACCTCTGTCGGATGGGCCGTGTACATGGCCTTCACGCTCCTCGTTGCCAACATCTTTGGCTTTATGACCCACGAGTGGACGGGCGCGCCGCCACGAGCACTGAGAACGCTCTACACCGGCCTTTCGGTTCTGGTCGCCGCCATCGTCGTGCTGGCTATCGGCAATTCAATGACAGGGCATTAGACATTCAAGAAAGGTGGTAATTCGCCATGCAGTACAATTTGCTCGGCAAAACGGGATTGAAGGTCTCCCGGCTCAGCTTTGGAGCCTCGTCGCTCGGAGGCGTTTTCCATGCCGTGGACGAAGCGGAAGCCATTGCAGCAGTGCATGCCGCGCTCGATTGCGGCATCAACTATTTCGACGTTGCGCCAGCCTACGGAGGCACTCGATCTGAGACGGTTCTCGGCAAGGCCCTGCGCGGCATTGCCCGTGACCGATACTTCCTGTCCACCAAGGTGGGCAAGTACACAGATCCAAACAGTTATGGCAACGACACGCTGGATTACTCTCGCGCGCGCATCCGGGCTTCTCTGGATGAAAGCACGGGGCGGTTGGGCGTGGACTACTTCGACATCATCCATATTCACGACATCGAGTACCAGGATCGAAAACATACCGAGTGGGCTCTGACTGAAGGGTACGAAACGGTTCAGGAGCTGAAGCGGGAGGGCAGGATAGGAAACGTCAGCTTTGGAATTTACCCGATAGACTTGTGGAAGCGGATCTTCGCATCCCTCGATATCGATGCTGCACTGGTTCACAATCACTATTGCCTCAACGATACGCAGTTGCTGGATCTGCTGCCCGTAGCCAAGGAGAAAGGCATCGGCATTGTGAATGG
>PLXP01000214.1:0-1571 GCA_003151435.1 Acidobacteriaceae bacterium | reverse complement strand
CTGTTCAGCAGCTCCAAACCCGAAACCGTGATCCGCAACGTCGAGAGCCACGAGGAGCCTTTCGATGTGACGCTCGTGGCGGCAGTGCAGAAAATTCTGGAACCAGTTTTGAATAAGGAATGGAGTTATTAGTTGACCATCGACGCCCACCATCATCTCTGGAAGTACAATGACCGCGACTACATCTGGATGAGCGGCGAGATGACTGCGCTTCGGCGCGACTTCCTTATCCCGGAGCTGGAGCAAGTAATGCGCGAGTCCGGCGTCGAGGGAACCATCGCGGTGCAGGCGCGGCAGACGAAGGAAGAGACGGAGTGGCTGCTGGATCTCGCCGCACGCAACCCCTTTATACTCGGCGTGGTCGGGTGGGTTCCGCTCGCAGATGCCGATGCCGGCAGCTATCTGGAGTTTTTCGTGCAACAGCCCAAGCTCAAAGCTGTGCGGCACGTCCTGCACGATGAGCCCGACGACTCCTATATACTGCGCGACGATTTCAACCGCGGCGTCAGCCTGCTCCGGAACCTCGGCCTGGCCTATGACATTCTGATTTTCGAACGCCATTTGCCCCAAACTCTCACGTTTGTCGATCGCCACCCTGGCCAGATCTTCGTGGTCGACCATATTGCGAAACCCAGAATCCGGGAGGGATTGGTCTCGCCGTGGCGGGAGAGAATGATGGAGTTGGCAAAGCGCGAAAACGTCTATTGCAAAGTCTCCGGTATGGCGACTGAAGCCGATTGGAAGACTTGGACCCCTGACGGCCTGCGGCCTTATTTCGATGTTGTCCTTTCTGCCTTCGGAACCAAGCGGCTCATGTTTGGATCTGACTGGCCGGTGTTGACGCTCGCCGGAGGGTACGAGAAATGGATGTCCACCTTCCGCTCTTTCATTGCCGAATTGTCGCCGGATGAGCAGGAGAGCGTCTGCCGGAGCTCGGCGATTGCCGCCTACGGGCTTTGAGGAAGCGGCCTTCATCTTGACGCGGCTCAGTGCGTGTGTAGAATTGGTACATCCAATAGGGAGCTTATGCAAAGACGCGATTTTCTTAAGTTGACAGGCAGTGCAGCCATAGCGGCGGGCGGCATTCTCCCCGAACCTGGACGGCTCGATGCCGAGGTGCAAACGGAACAGCCACCGGTGATCAATGCCCATGCGTTCTATGTATCGCCTGCAGGGAATGACCGCAATCCAGGGACCGAAGGGCAACCATTCGCAACCCTCTCCAGGGCACAACAGGCGGTGCGCCTGGCTAGTCGCACCGCCCCCACTTTTGTCTGGATTCGGGAAGGGACCTACTACCTCGATGCTTCTCTTACTTTCGGGCCACAGGATTCCGGCACCGCCAACACCCCGGTGATCTACGCCGCCAGACCGGGAGAAACCGTCGTGCTCAGCGGCGGCCGAGCCTTATCCTGCAACTGGACCGCGTACAAGGGCGGGATTATGAAGACCCCGGTCCCCTCCGGACTGGACTTCACGCAGCTTTTCGTCAATGGCAAGCGGCAGATTCGTGCGCGCTATCCAAACTACGATCCATCCCAACCCGGCAAGTCAGGATATTTGCAGGCTGC
>PLXP01000260.1 GCA_003151435.1 Acidobacteriaceae bacterium | reverse complement strand
CTGCTGTTGCTGATTATGCGGCTGCTGGTTGTTGATTGGCTGAGGGCCGGGTTGCTGGCGTGCGGCCTGATACTGAACAGCAGCGGGCGGCCTGACGTTGTGGTCGGCGGGAAGCGGCTGGGCTGCCACAAGAACGGCCGGACGTCCATGATTGACCGCCGCAAAGTTGGCGCGGTTTTGCTGGGCGGCTTGCGCGTGCTGCAGTTGGGCCGTCATGGGCGGGTTGTGCTGTTCGTGATACGCGGCCATTTCCGCTGGGCGCGGCCGGGCCTGATAGCCGCCCGGGCCGTTGTAACTGACGCGCGTGCTGTTGTTGACGACGGTGTAGTTGTAGACGTTGCGCACTACCGCGGTGTTCACGTTGTTGACCGAGCGGTTGTAAGCAAAGCGGTCGCCGTTCCAGTAGCCACCCTGGTAGCCGAAGCCTATGTAGCCGAAGCCATAGTTGATGCCCCCGTAGTAGCCGATGTGGCGACCCCAATATCCGCGGTGGTAGCCATAGCTTCGGCGATCGTTGTCGTATCCCCAGTACCCGGGCGTCCACAACGCTCCCTGATAGGGGGCATAGACCCACGCACCGGGAACCCAATAGTAGTCATCGGAAGCATAGTTCCAGTAGCCGGGGGTCCAGATGTAGCCATCACCGGGGCAGGGTGGCTGTTCATATTGCGGCAGTGGAGGCGGCGCCTGTTGCGCGTAGGCCACTGGCTGGTAATACGAACTGTCGTAGGACGAGTCGGAAGGGTATTGACTCGAGCCGTATTGATCGGACGGATTCTGATCGTAGTTGTCCGGTGGATATTGATCGGACGAAGGTCGCGTCGCGCGACGCTGCGGAGCCGGAGCCTGACCGGACGACGGTGCGCTCTGATACTGATCGGGAGGCTGATTCTGGCTGGAGTCCTGACCCGTTGTGTTCGAGATAGGCGCCACATTGGCCGCAGCCGGGTCCTGGGATGGGTTCTGTGACTGATCGGTGCTGGCCGGTGTGGTGGCCGGATTGCCATGGCATCCCGCAGCCCCAAGTGCGAGCGCGAGAGAGATCGACGAGCAAAATACGAATCGAGGGAAGACGTTCATTGGTTGTTCTCCAGGACCTTGGATGCGGTTTGCAGGCGATAACTTTGCACGGTCCGGGATATTGCGCAAGCCGCGATTCCAGAAAGTCAGCCTGGAGTATGGTTGTAAGTTAAACAAATATAATCACTTATTAGCAACGAAGGCCGAAAATCAATGCCGGGATCCGGGTGGAGTCGATCGCCCCTGATTGTTAGCGGGCGGAGTGGTCACCGGCCTGCGCTCCGGGCGGGGATGCACCGTCTGCTGGCAGAGCGCCGAATCCTGTCCCCGAGCCTGGCCCGGTGCCTGGCCCTGAACGTTGCACAGCCGCTGTTTCATGGAATCAGCGTCTTTGTTGCTGAGAAGCTGGGTGCGTTCGAGGCTGCTGAAGGGGTCCAGATCGTAGCGATAGACAAAGTCCTCGGGCGGCTTCTGCTTGCCGTAGTCGAAGTGGTTCCACGTGCCGAGGATCTGGCGGCCGTCGGGCTCCGCGAGGACGGCGTAGACGCGGGTCAGGTTAACCCCGTCTGGAGCACCGGTGCTCCACACGGGCAGCGCCTGGCCGCCGCGCATCCAGCGCGGCGCGAAGATGTGTTGCTGGAAGTCGTAGTGGAAGGCGCTGAAGTAGGTGGTGGTGGCGCATCCAGCGCAGTCGTCGTAGAGCACGGCGAGTTCCCGGGGATGCCCTTCGGAAAACAGCATCCAATCGAGCCAGCGGAGGTTGACGCCCGTGAGCAAAGGCGTGCGCAGGTGGTTGGTGAGCGACACGCTCCAGATGTTGAAGGTGTCGGCGCTGGGTGAACCCTCAGGGTTGGCGCGCGTCGTGGTCACCACCAGGGCTGCGTCGTACAGAACGCCGATTTCGCGGATCGAGTTCCACTTTTCGGGTTCAAGGGCGCGGGTAACCCAGACGATCACGTCCTGATCCTTGGCGGAGTGGAAGTCGATCCAGCGAAAAGATTCCTGCTGGGCGCGGAGAGGTGAAACGGCCGTCAGCGCAATGGCAATAAGAACGAGAATTGGCCGGAGGAGGGCGACCCGCATGGGTTTAGATATTGCAAACACTGGCAAGGCCATCCCCTCACAGCCCCAGCCTGGCCCACAGGTCATCGACCCGGGCCTTTGTAGCGCGATCCATCTCGATCATGGCGGGCCAGGGTCGATCGAAGCCTTCAGCCTTCCACTTGCGGGTGGCGTCGATGCCCATCTTCGACCCGTAGTTAGGCAGCCTGGATGCGTGGTCGAGCGAGTCGATGGGGCCCATTGTGAACTGGATGTCGCGCTCGGGATCGATGTTGTTGGTGACGCGCAGCGTGACTTCGCCCACGTCCTGCACGTCGCAGTCCTCATCCACCACGATGATGCATTTGGTAAACATGGCCTGGCCCAGCGACCAGATGGCGTTCATCACCTTGCGCGCCTGGCCGGGATAGCTCTTCTTGATCGACACCAGCATCAGGTTGTGAAAAACGCCCTCGACAGGTAGATGCACATCCACGATCTCGGGAATGGTCATCTTCATGGCGGGCAAAAAAATGCGCTCCACGGCCTTGCCCATCCATGCGTCCTCCATGGGCGGCTTGCCCACAATTGTGGCAGCATAAATAGGGTCGCGGCGGTGGGTGATGCAGGTGAGGTGGAAGACCGGGTAGTCGTCCGTCATGGTGTAGAAGCCGGTGTGGTCGCCAAACGGACCTTCGCTGCGCAGCTCGCCCAGTTCGACGTAGCCTTCGAGGATGATTTCGGCGTGGGCCGGCACTTCAAGGTCCACGGTTTCGCACTTGACGATCTCGACCGACTTACCGCGAAGAAAGCCCGCGATCATAAACTCCTCCACCTCGGGCGGCGCGGGGACGATGGCGGAGAACGTGGTTGCCGGGTCGGTGCCGATGGACACGGCGACCTCCATGCGGGAGCCCTTGAGCTTTCCCAGGGTGATCTGCGGCAGGCCGCCGATTGGGCCATCGGGAATGGCGACCGCGCCCCCGGCCGACTCGGCCATGGCCGCGACGCGGGCTGTGCTGGCGCTGAAGTTGGCGTTGGCCTCGGCGTCGGTGGCGGCGGCATTGCGCAGTGCCTCGCGATAGTGTTCGGCGGCGACCTTTTGGCGCTGCCAGTGCATGCCGGTAGTCTGGCCATCGTAGACCTGCATACGATACATCCCGATATTCCGCTTGCCGGTAACGGGGTTCCGCGTGTGCACGCAGGGCAGCGTGATGAACGGGCCGCCGTCATGGGGCCAGCACTTCAGGATCGGAAACTGGCGCAGGTCGAAGTTATCGCGGAGTATGACTTCCTTGCATTTGGCTTCTTTGGCACTCACGGTCTTGGGAAAGGCGCTCGTAAGCGCACCCAATTGCGGCAGCATTTTGAGCTTGTCCAGCATGCCCGTCGGGGCCTTGACGTTCATGAGGCCGGAGATGCGCTCGGCAATTTCGTCGAGGCGCTCGACGCCAAGGGCCATGGCCATGCGGCGTTCGCTGCCGAACTGGTTGATGAGAACCTTGTGACCGGGATGGCCCTTGATGTTCTCGAAAAGAAGGGCTGGTCCGCCCGGGGCGTACTTCCCAGCGCCGGTGCTCCCTTGGCCGCGCGGGCCGGCACCGATTTTGGACACGCGGTCAGTGATCTCGGTGATCTCAAGCTCGGGAGAGACTTCTTCGTGGATGCGTTTGAGTTCGCCGTTCTTTTCGAGGGTCTTGATCCAGTCGCGCAGATCGTCGTAGGCCAAAGTTGTGTACCCCGGGAGGTGGTCGCCTCACCATCATGGTAAGGCTTTCAGGCGGGGCGGGGCTCGGGTGCCGACAGATCGGTGCGGAGCAGGTGCGGAGTGGAAGTTTTGCTTCGAGAGGCGCGGCTATGCAATACTCGCGGCCAGAACGTTGGCTTTTTATTGAAAGGAGCTATCCGTGAACCCTTCCCCCTCTCCTGTGATTCACGTCAAGTGCAAGCCGTACTTCAAACTGCGCTCGCAAGTGGCGCGCGTGATTGTTGCCGACATGGCCACCATGACCGGCCCGTGGAAGGTGACCGACCTGTGCAAGGCCTACAATTGGCCCACGAACCTGGCCGGCGGTGGTGTGATCGCCATTGTCGAGCTCGGCGGCGGCTGGGTGAAGGCCGATATGGATACGTTTTTCAAGTCCTTGGGCCAGCCGACACCGCATATCACCGATGTGTCAGTGGATGGGACGCAGAACAACCCGAACCAAAGCGTAAGCTCGTCCAACGATCCGGACTACGAGGTGGCGCTGGATATCCAGGTTGCGGGCGCGGCTTACTATGCGGCAACGGGCAAGGCTGCCACCATGCGCGTGTACTGGTCGCAGGACATTGCCACCGCGGTGCAGAAGGCGGTGGCCGATGGGTGCGATGTGTGTTCGATCTCGTGGGGTGCTGACGAGGCGGTGTGGGGCACGGCGGCCGCACAGCAGATGGAGTCGGCGGCCACCGATGCCACCAAGGCCGGAATGGTCGTGTTCGGCGCCGCCGGCGACAACGATTCCAGCGATGGCGGGTCGACGCCGGCCAACGTGGACGTGCCGTCCAGTTGCCCGCACGTGGTGGGCTGCGGTGGCACTTACAAGACCACGACCGAAGAGACCGTCTGGAACGACAACCCCGGCCAGACGGATGGCTCGGGGACGGGCGGTGGCTACTCGACCATCTTCCCAACGCAGGCATTCCAGGTGGGCGCGCCCCCTCCGCCGACAGGCACATCGGCGGGCACGGGCAGGATGGTACCCGATGTGACCGGAGACGCCGACCCCAACACGGGCTACGACGTGTATGTGCACGGATCTTCGACCGTGGTGGGTGGCACCAGCGCGGTGGCTCCACTCTATGCGGGGCTGTTTGCGGCGTTTGGCAGGAAGCTTGGATTTGTAACGCCAAAGCTGTGGGAGAACCAGCAGGCGTTCAACGACATTACCGTAGGCAACAACGGGTTATTCGATGCGGCGCCTGGGCCGGACCCGTGCAGCGGGGTTGGATCGCCGATTGGAACCAGCGTTGCGGCATTGTTTGGGGCTTAGTACTACAGATGTAGATCGAGGATTCCGGAGGGAGCCGGGGGCTTCAGCCCCCGGAAAGAGTGCGAATTTTTGAGGGCCTTCAGGCCCGGGCCGTTGCTCATTTTCTCCGATCGGAAGCAAGTGCAACTGTAGTCTTAGGCCCCGTTTTCCCCTACTTGGTGATGGAGACGATCGGGCTTTCCTGTGCGGAGGGCATGAAAGGCGGGATGGCGTCCATCGGGTAACCGAGGCGCTTCCACTCGTCGTAGCCGCCGCGCAGGGGGCGTACGCGCTCGATGCCAAGCTTGTGGAGCGTCATCGCTGTTTTGGCGGCTGTCGCCTCACTGGGGCAGGTGCAGTAGAGCACCACGTCGCGGTCGCGGGGAATCTCGTTGACGCGGGCCGCCAACGCCTCGGGCGAGACGTGATGCGCACCCGGCAGCGTAAAGGGGTCGGGCACCAGTTCAAGTGGATGGCGAAGGTCGACGATGTAGACGTCTTCGCCGGCGTCGAGCTGACGCTTCAGTTCCTCCGGCTCAAGGCGGGACGCAACGAGATTTCTGAGTACCATGCGGCGGCGGTAAACGCGGGCGACAAAGAAGCCGACGATGCCCAGCACAAGGATAGCGCCGGAAAAGCGGCCGATCCAGTCGAGCAGGCTGGGATCGCGCTTGAGAGCGTCGCCGAACAGTCGTCCGCCCACCAGCAGGCTTCCCACCCACAGCAGGGCGCCGATGGCGTCAAAGAATAGAAACTCGCCGAAGGCCATGCCGTTTTGTCCGGCCACGGGCGGTGCCAGGGTCGCCAACCCGGGAACGAACTTCGCGATCATGAGCGTGACGCCGCGACGGCGGCCAAAGGAGATCTGCGTCTTGCGCACGCAGATGGTTGGCTCGAGGGAGAGCTTGCACAGGACGCGGAGTACGTGGTGTCCGTAGCGTTTGCCGACGAAGAACCAGGAGCTGTCCGCCACCAGGCACGCGACCAGGCCTGCGAGCAGGGCGGAGGAGAAGCTGAGCTGACGCTCGGCGGAGAGGGCTCCGGCTGCCAGCAGTACGGGCGTCGCGGGCAACGGAATGCCGAACTGCTCCACCAGCACCCAGGTGAACAGCAACAGATAGCCGTATGCGATGAGAATGTGGGTGGGCAGTTCCATTGATACCAAACCCCGTGGTTAGGAAAGGTGAAAGAGACCAGCCAATTCGCCGTTCGGCGGGGCGAAGAAGGGGAAGCCTCTTCTATCCGATGATTGTGGCGCAGATTCGCTTCAACGGATCAGGAAATTGCTGAGGGGGCGCTCGTAAAACACAAAGGCCGCCCGAAGGCGGCCTTAGCTGGAGGAATGAAATGGGAGGTCAATCTACTGGTTGGTGCCCTGCACGGCAGACGTCTGCACCGGGACCGTCTCGCGTGCAGGCTCAGGTGTGATTACGCCCGCTGTCTGCTGGCCCTTGTCCACGAAGTAGTTGTGGTCCCAGAGATTGCGATAGAAGGCGCCGGTCAGTTCCGCGGCGCGGGGGCCGAAGGTGGGACGGCCGCCCTCGAGGAAGAAGACCGTAACCAGGCTGCCCTGTGGCGAATCGGAGTAGGAAGCGAACCACCCAAAGCGGGTTCCCTTGTCAGAGCAGGTTCCGGTCTTGCCGAAGACGGGCAGTTCAGTGAAGCTGGCGCGCAGGCGGCGTGCTGTTCCATACTCGACCGCGCCCGCCATGCCATCTTGCAGGTCTGGAACGTACTTGGCGATGTTGAGAGTCCGCTTCACCCGGGGCGAAAAGGCGGCGATTTCAACGGGAGTGGTGGGGTGCTGCAGGTAATAGAGGGTTCCGCCGTTGGCAAGGGCAGCCACGTATGCGCCAAGTTGCAGCGGGGTCAAGGAGACGCCCTGGCCAAAGCTGCACATGCGGCCTACGCCGCCCTCTGAAACCGGCAATGCGTGATCGGGATAGATACCCAACTGCTCGCCGGGGATGTTGTAGCCGGCCAACTCGCCCAGGCCAAACTGGTTGGCGTAGTGGCGGACGCGCTCAAAGCCAAGCTCGCGGCCCAGCTCTTCAAAGTAGAGGTTGTTGCTGTGAGCCAGCGCCTGGGTCATGTTCATGCGAAAGCCGGGGAGCTGCACCATGGTGTCGCGGGTGACCAGCCCTTCAGACAGGGCAGCCATGGCGACGGTGATCTTGATGGTGGAACAGGGCTCGGCGCCCGGCGAAAGGGCCAGCTTCTGGTTGACCATGGCCAGGATGCGGCCGTTGGCGGGGTTTATGACCACGGCGGTGCCGTTCATGTCGCCCAGAGCGTCGACAGCGGCCTGGCGAACGACAGGATCTTCGCCGGTGGTAATGTCGCCCGCGAAGATGTCAGACGAGGCGAACGAACTGGCTGTGAAGCGCTCGCCAAAATAATGATGGCGGGTTCTAAGGCTGGCGCGGCGAATGGTGGCGGCGCCGTTGCCGGCGCGGCGCGATACGCGACGTCCGGCGGACGCAGTTCTGGCTTCCACGCGGGCTGCGGCTGACTTAGTGGCCGCCACGGCATGATGCGCGGGATGGTGCGTCTGGACCAGGTGAGGGGTTTTGAGGTGGTGCATCGTGTGTGGTGCGTTCAGGGCAGCCGCTCTCACGGCGCCGTCTCCGAGCCCAATCAAGGCAAAGCTAAAAATTAAAGCGCAAGACAATCTCATCCAGCCAGCATCCTCTCAACCTTGGATTCGTGCCATGCGTCTGCCCCAGGGGAGGAGGCGCACTTTCTTCTTATCGAGCCTTTCGCGGGGCATTGCCTGTCATCACCGCGAATAGTTCAAGCTCTTGTCGAAGTCGTACCGGTTCGGATATCTTGCTTCCGATCCGGAGAACTTCACTGCGGGCCTTGGCTTGTTGCCTTCTGTCGGCCGCAAAACCGGCATCCGCAGAACCCAAAAGGGGCGCGTCGTACAACCATCTGTTGGCGAGCTTAAGAAAACTATACAGCCAAAAGACTTCGGCGCGGGCCCTAACCTTGTGACGGGGAACACTTCAGCTTGGTTCTTAGAATCGGATGAAATGTTCTCGCGCTGTCCGATTTCCAGAAAAAATCGGACACTCATTCCCATTATGAAACTTCGGAGGGGTTCTGGAAACCCCCTCCAGCATCGGCAAAGTCGTTTTTCTAAAACTGCAAACGGCGCATGAAGGCCGGAACGTCCAAATCCCTCTCCGCATCCGTGCCGTTCTCAGCGAACAAGGCCGCCACTGGCTGCTGGCGATGGTCCTCGAACGGCTCGGGGGCTCGCAGGCCATTGCCGAGGTCGGAGGCGTAGTCGCGAGGCAGCGGCGTGTAGGCCGCCTCCTCGTCCATCTCCGCGAACTTGGGACGGGCGGGAGAGGCCACGAGTTCCCGCTCGTTGAACGACTCCTCAAAGCTTGCGGCTTCCTGAGCTTCCTCTGCGATGGGGTCTTTCGCGGGCTCAGCGGCATAGAAGGTGGGGTCGTCCTGCTGCGCGGTCTCCGGCTCCTCGTCTTCGCTGAGGAAGCGCGGGGGCGCTGGCGGGGCCGGGGGCTGAACGGCGGGTACCGGTTCGACGGACACCACAGGTGCTGCGGGGGCCTCGGGCGCTGAGGTAGCCACGGGCGGGGCGGGCTCGCGGAGCCAGTTGTCGGGCGCCATCACGGGCACGGAAACGACGGGCGATTCCTCGACGGTCAACATGCGGGCGCGACGCTCGGGCATCTGGTCGCGGAACCCTGTCGCAATGACGGTGATCTTGACCTCATCGCCCATTTTCTCGTCGAGCACGGCGCCGAAGATGATGTTGGCGTCTTCATGCGCGGAGGTCTGGATGAGGGACGAGGCTGCGTTGACCTCAGAGAGCTTGAGGCCGCTGGAGCCGGTGATATTGATGAGGATGCCGCGGGCTCCATCGATGGCGCCAGCCTCGAGCAGCGGGGATGCCATGGCTGCCTGTGCCGCTTCGATAGCGCGGTTTTCGCCGGAGCGGACGGCGGTACCCATGACCGCGTGGCCCATGCCGGCCATGGTGGTCTTTACGTCGGNNCCTGGCGCAGCACGTCGTCGGCGATGCGGAAACTCTCAAAGAAGCCGGCGTCCTTGGCCACGGCGAGCAGCTTCTCGTTGGGGATGACGATCATGGTGTCGACGCTCTCCAGCAGTTCCTTGAGTCCGCGCTCGGCTTGCTGCAGGCGGCGCTTGCCTTCAAACGCGAAAGGCCGCGTGATGACAGCGACGGTGAGGATACCCATCTCGCTAGCCAGAGAGGCGATCACCGGGGCTGCGCCGGTGCCGGTGCCTCCGCCGAGGCCGGCCGTTACGAAGACCATGTCCGCGCCTTCGAGGGCCTCGATAATTTTTTCGGAGTCTTCAAGCGCGGCGCGGCGGCCCACGTCGGGGTTGGCGCCGGCGCCGAGGCCCGATGTGAGGCGCACGCCGAGTTGGAGCTTGACTGGGGCCTGGCAGAGCTTGAGCGCCTGCACGTCGGTGTTGGCGGCGATAAACTCGACGCCTTCCATCTTGGCCTGAATCATGCGGTTCACGGCGTTGCCGCCGCCTCCGCCGACGCCGATGACCTTGATGCGTGCTCCGTGCGGCGTTTCTTCGTGATATTGAATGCGCATCTCTCCGGCTTGGTGATTCGACTGTTCCATGGCGGCCTCCTGATCGTGGCTAAATAACGTTTGTGGCTAGAAACTCGACGCGAAAATGGCGCGCAGCTTGGCGCGCAAGCCGTTGTTTTCCGCGGCGCGCGTAACGCGTGTGCGGTGAGCGTACAAAAGCATTCCGATGGCGGTGGAGAAGCCGGTATTTGCCAGCTCCCCGGGCATGTTGGAGAGGCGCACGGGCATTCCGGTACGTGCTGGAACCCGCAACTGGCTCTCGGTAACGTCAAGCATTCCGGGCAGGTTGGCTCCGCCGCCGGTAAGCACGCAACCCGCGCCCAGGGCCTCGACTACGCCGCCCTGGCGCAGGCTTTCTTTGACGAAGTAGAGAAGCTCGCGGGCACGGGGCTCAAGGATTTCGGCGATAACGCGCAAGCGCAGCATCTGCGGCTGCGGGTTGGCGATTTCAATTTCAGCGGTTTGCGGCACGGCCGTGACCACCGCGTGTCCATACTGGCGCTTCAGCTGCTCTGCATTGGCGACGGGCATTTGCAGGCCTACAGCCAGATCATTGGTAAAGTGCGCGCCGCCCACGGGAATTGACGCGGTGTGAGCCACGGCACCCTCGAAGAAAACCACCAGGTCGCTGGAGTGGGCGCCGATGTCGAGCAGGCAGACGCCCAGTTCGCGCTCGTCCGCAGAGAGCGTGGACTCGGCGGCGGCGATCGACTCGAGAATCGCCTCGGTGACTTCAAGGCCCGCTCGGTTGGCGCAGGTGACGGTGCTTTGCAGGGCGCTGCCGGAACAGGTGGCGATGTGGAGGTCCACCTCGAGGCGTGTGCCGACCATGCCCACGGGATCGAAGATGCCGGGCTGATCGTCCACAATAAACTGCCGCGGAAGCAGGTGCAGGATTTCGCGGTCCGGAGGACGTTCGACAGCGCGGGCACGCTCCACGGCGGTGCGGACGTCTTCGCGGGTGATCTCGCGCATGCGGCTGCCCAACTCGAATCCGCCGTTGGTGTTGAGGCCGCGAATATGCGGGCCGCCCACGCCGACGACACACTCATCGATGTTGGCGCGGGCTACGCGCTCGGTCTGCTCGTTGGCGGCTTTTACCACCTTGGCTGCCGGGCCCAGCTCGGCGATCAGCCCCTTGCGCATCCCGGCCGATTCCATGACGGCGTGGCCGCGATAGCGCAGGGCACCCTCGTTGAGGTCAGCGGCCAGCACGCGCGTTGACGCGCTGCCGATGTCGAGCACCACGATCAGATTGTCTTCCTTCTGGCTCATCGTCTGGTGCTCACTGGCCCTGCGCGATCGCGGCGGGGCGCGGTTTGGGGGCGGTCTTCTGCCCGGTGTGGACGGCGGCGGCTCGTTTGGCTTCTGCGCGCTTCTTGTTCTTGTCTTTGGCGGACTTCGGCTTGGCGGCAGGCTTCCTGGCCGGAGATTTGCCTGCGGTCTTTACCGCCGGCGCGCCGGCCTTCACCGCGGCTGAGGGTTTGGCGTGGACGGTATCGGGGTACGAATCTGCGGACCCAACTGCAACAGGCTGGCCGTCACCGGTGCTGACCGCTGCCTGCGTGGTAGTCGCGCCGGCGGCCATCTGCAGTACCACCTGGGTGTCATAGCGCAGATCGACGGCGGCCAGCTTGGGATACTGCTGGCGCCACTCGGCAATGTGCGCCCTGTACCGCTGATAGCGGTTGAGGAACTGGTCGTCCCCAAAGTGCGCCAGGATGTCGGCGCCCTGCTCGGGCATCAGCACCCGTGCGTCTTCAGGGTCGGTGAGGTCGATTTCAGAGATCTGCTCTGACAGATGCTGGCCGCTGGAGTCAAGCTCGCTCAGAAGGCGCTGATAGACCGCCATGCGGGCGTGCCGCGATGCCAGCGGATCGCCCGCGTCGATGCCGGTGACCACCGGGAACGAGTAGTGATGCCTGGTCATCATGGACGCGGGCATGGTGAGCAGAACGCCATTCGCGTCGACCAGGCCAATCTGCTGGCCCACGCGTACGAAAGCGATGGGATGCCGCTCCACCAGCGAGACGCGAAGCTGGTCGGGCAGCAGGCGCATGACCGTGGCCTTTTCGACCCAGGGAATCTGTTCAAGCTGCTTGCGGCGCTGGCTGAGCGGAACGAAGAAGACGTTGCGGCCGATGTCTTCGCCGAAGACCGGAAGCATGTCGGCGCGGGACACTTCGCCCAGCCCCGTGGCCTGGATGCTGCTGGCGCCGGAAATGCGGAAGCGGCCGTCGCGTTCGAGGTAGGTCTTGAATACGAACCCGGCGAAACCCATGCCGCAAACCACAACCAGGGCGCTGAAGCCCAGAAACACGCGTCCCAAGGTGCTGGTCGGCCGCCACCATGGGGTGGGCGGATCTTCCCAGGTCCTTTTGGAGCGCGGGAGATCGTCGTCTTCGGGGTCCGGCATTTCGAGGGGCATGCCCGGCAGATTGCGCCGCGAGGGACGCGAAACCTGCTGCACGCGTCGAAAGCGGGAGTCCGCCGACGCTTCATCCTCCCACACTAGGGAGCCGTTTTTGGGACTGCGTTGTGTAGTCACGCCTGAGCGGGGGTCGTGAGAATCGCCAGATTTCACTATAGGGCGGATTGGAAGGGATTTTTCCGCAGGCAAAAGAAGGGGAACCCGCGGTGTTACGGGGCAAAGGACAGGGGGCACAAAACGGGGCTGAGGGAACGCCTGTCAACTGCGCAAATGAATGAGTTACGCAGTTCTAATCGACGGGCCTTCCCGCTTGCGGACTGCATAGGCCAAATTGTGCATCTTAATGCGTGGGCCAGTCTGGCCTGTAATCACGCCGAAAACATAGTGCGGGAACATTCCCGCCACTTTCTTACTGAAGCAATCCGATCTTTCGATAGATCAAGGGGCCTCTTATGACGCGCATCATTAGATGTATCTGTCTTAGCGCGACGCTATGCACGATTGCGTCGGTTGCTCAGATCGCCTCCACGCAAACAACTCAAAATCCCGACGTCGCTTATGTGTACGTGTCGAATACTCTCAGCGGCGCCACGAACGAGGTCCACGCCTATGCCGCAGCCGCGAACGGAAGGCTCACCCCGGTCAGCGGTTCGCCGTTTCCAGCCGACGTGACGAGCATGGCGGTAAACGGCAAGTACCTGTTCGGCTCGAACACTGACGGGCTCTATGTCGACGCCTATTGGATCGAAGCCGACGGCGCGCTTCGTTATGCTGCGTCGAACAACATCGTGCAGTACAACTCCAATGCTTGCGGTTCCTCAGGCCCAATCTTCTTCGACCACACCGGCGCCACTTTGTATGACATGGAATTCCGGTCTGACTGCGCGAACAATACTTATGAGTCCTTCACCGTTGAAAAGCCAACCGGAGACTTGCAGAACCTGGGAAACAGCAGTCCCAACGATTGGCTCTACCTTCCGGCAAGCTTCATCGGCAACAACGTTTATGCGTATTCGGCATCGTGCCTGGGCGATATGTACTGGGGCATTTACGGCTTCAAGAGAAGCAGCAGCGGGTTGCTGACCGAGGTCAGTATCACCGCGGCTCCGCCGACTCCGCCCACTGGATACTTCTACTGTCCTTCGCAGGCAGCCGCCGACCCAACCAACCACGTTGCAATCTCGATGCAGCCGGTAGATCAACTGAACTTCAGTCCGGATCGGGCGGCGCAGCTTGCGGCCTATACCGCGGACGCCGCTGGAAACCTGACCACGACCAACACCAGCGCAAGCATGCCCAAGACACTGGTGGGAACGGTGAACAACCTCAACATGGCTCCATCGGGCAAGCTGCTGGCTGTGGGTGGAACGGCGGGGCTCCAGGTATTCCATTTCAACGGAAGCCGGCCGGTCACGCACTACACGGGGCTCCTCACCACGGCTGGGATTGACCAGATGTTCTGGGATAAGGCCAACCACCTGTATGCCATAAGCAGGTCTGCCGGAAAGCTCTTGGTCTTTACGATTACGCCGACGAGCTTCAAGCCGGCGCCCGGCTCTCCCTACACGATAAGTGCCCCGCGGGACATGAGTGTTCAACCCTTACCTGTGTATTGAGATGAAGGGTACGAGCTTTACAGGTTGCGGAAAAACTCTCTGGTTTTGACAGGGCACGACTTTAGCCTCTGAGAGACAATTTTGATTGCCTGCATGGTTTGTTAGCAGTCTGGCGCGGCAAAAGCCGCGCCCTTTCAGGACGGCAACCTTGTTCGCCAAGCTTCTACTTCCATTGCTTCCACAACGCGACGCCGCCCAGCAGGCCGGTTTCGTTGGACACAATGTGGACGTTCGTTCCCGGCGCGAACTCGATCTTCTTGGTGTTGCCGCCGCCAATGTAGAGATGGTCCCAGTTGAACGTGGCCGCCGTCTGGGCAATTGCTTCCTCGAGCAGCTTGTTCCAGCGCTTCTTGCCAAACCTGTCGAGTCCGCGCCGGCCCAGGTAGTCCTCGTAGGTCAACTTCTTCCAGGGATGGTGCCCAAGCTCCAGCCCGGGACACAGGTGCCCATCGGTAAACAGGGCGGACCCCATGCCGGTGCCCAACGTCAGAGTGAGCTCCACGCCCTCGCCCTTGACGGCTCCATAGCCCTGCATCGCGGCGTCGTTGGCCACCCGCACCGGCCTCTTCCATCGCTTCTCCAACTCCTGTTGCAGCGGGAACCCAGCCCACGCCGGGTGCAGATTGGCTGCTGTGTATGTGACCCCTTTCTTGATCACGCCGGGAAATCCGACCGAAACGCGGTCGAATTTCGGCAGCAGCGCCTGCAGCTTGTCTAGGCCCTTCAATACCATCAAGGGCGTGGGAATGGCGGGCGTGACCACGCGTTCGCGGTCGCTCACCGGCGCGCCGGCCGGGTCGATCAGCATCGCCTTCAGGCCCGAACCGCCAATATCGATGGCAAGCGTAATGGGGCCTTTGACAGTGGTGGCGGTGATTTTCGCAGCTTTCTTGGCAGGCGTGGCGACGGGAACAGAAACTTTGGGAGTCATCAGCAGGAATTGTACTGCGTGAACGCCGGTCCATGCGACGCCATGCCGCACCCGTGGAGATGCTTCACGTGGTGTGCCGATCCGATGGGGTCGGCGTCCTCATCGTCTTCTTCGATTTTCATTACGATCTTTTGGAACTCTGCCGCGCGTTGCGCGCAACGTAATGATTGTCCATGGCTTGACGCACAAGGGTCTTGATCAGGGCCTGTCGGCTGATATTCAGTTCTTTGGCGACCTCGTCCAGTTCGCTCAGCATGGGCGCGGCGAAATCCACATTTACGCGCTGCACCGGCGTCATCATGCGCCCCTTCCCGGTAAAAAAGCGCGAAACGTTCTCGCCTTTGTCGGCAAGGTTGGCAATCTCTTCGGCTGCCACGGGTCTCTTCCTGCTATGAGTGCTCTTCATATGTTTTTTCCTCCTCGCGGGTCGC
This sequence comes from Acidobacteriaceae bacterium, assembly GCA_003151435.1. Classification (GTDB taxonomy): domain Bacteria; phylum Acidobacteriota; class Terriglobia; order Terriglobales; family Acidobacteriaceae; genus Telmatobacter. The sequence goes on along the minus strand of PLXP01000260.1, from coordinate 18,574 downwards.
CTTCCACAACGTGACCAGATGGTAATACTCACCCTCTTTGTCTTCGCGAATCTCGAAGATCTGGGAAAAGAGGGAAGGTCCAACCCAGCCGATTGCCCGATACTGTTCCGGAACATCGCTGCGCTGGTCCATGTAGTACGGTCGTGTAAAGATTTCCTGCGCTTCGTCAAAGCCGATTCCGCGTCTCGGGTTCTTCTTCAGCAGACTGCTCTTGCGCGGATCGAATTCGAATCGCATACAGTATAACTGTTATACTATTTGTGACCTCCCTGTGGCGCGGAAAATCAGCGGCAGGTTCTCCCATCCCCTACACTGATTCTTGCCGCTCATGCCCGCCTACTGCGAAGTCGCGCTGCCCGTGCCGCTGGATCGCACGTTTACCTATGCCGTTCGCGATGGGCAGCACCCCCGGCGCGGAGCACGCGTGATTGTGCCGTTTCGCAATGAGAAACTGATCGGCATCGTCATGGGGCTCAGCGCAACTGCGCCGGCGGATTTCGAAGTCCGGCACCTCGAGGCCGTTTTGGACCAGGATCAGGATTCGGGTCAGGGCAGCGACGACGGCCCGTTGCTGAGTGAAGCCCTGCTGAAGCTGGCCGAGTGGATGGCGCAGTACTATCTGGCGCCTGTGGGAGAGGTGCTGCGGGGCATGTTGCCGCTGATGGCGGAGGTGCGCCGCACGGTGTATTACCGCATCACCGACCTGGGCCGCGACGTGCTGGCTGGGACTCTCGATGGTGACGGGACGAACGGACCCCGGAGAGTTGCCAAGCGCGCCCAGAAGGCTCCAAGCGACGACCATCAGCTGCCCCTTCGCGTGCTGGAGCGGCTGGCTTCCGGTGAGGCGGTCAAAGTTTCCACTCTGCGCACCGCCACAGCCGCCACGCTGCCCGTACTCGCCGCGCTGGTCCGCAAAAAGTGGATTGCCCGCGAAACCGCCGCCGTGGAGCGCGATGCGCGCCGCACCGAGCGCTTTGCCGTGCTCATACCGGAGACACGGCTTCCCTCGCTGACGCAGAAGCAGCAAGCCATCCTGGCCGAGCTGGCAGCGTGCGGAGGCGAGCTGCCGCTGGCCGAGTTGCGCCGCAAGGAACTGCCCTCGTCTACCCTGCAAACCCTCGTTCGTCGCGGCCTGGTGCGCATTGACGAGCGCCCTGCTGCCTTCCGCCTGGGCGGCATCGAGTCCACCGCGGCACCGTTCCGCCTGAACGAACCGCAGACCGAGGCACTCGCCTCTCTGGCTTCGGCGCTGGGGGCGTTCCATCCCTTTCTGCTGCATGGCGTTACAGGCTCGGGGAAGACCGCCGTGTATCTCGCCGCCATGCAGCGCGCGCTGGACCGCGGGATGGCGTCGATCCTCCTGGTTCCCGAGATCGGGCTCACCCCGCAAACAGTGGGGCTGCTGGACGCGGCCTTCGGAGCGAAGGTGGCGCTGCTGCATTCCGCGCTGACGCCGGAGGAGCGCAGCGAGCAGTGGCGGCGAATCCGGCGCGGAGAAGCGCCTATTGTCGTCGGGACGCGGTCCGCAATCTTCGCGCCCGTGCCCAATCTTGGAATCATCCTCGTGGACGAGGAGCACGACCAGAGCTACAAGCAGGAGGAGACGCCGCGCTACAACGCTCGTGACGTGGCCGTGATGCGGGCCAAGTTTGCGGGCGCGGTGGTGGTGCTGGGTTCGGCCACGCCCTCGCTGGAGAGCTGGCAGAACGCGGTGCAAGGCAAATACACCCGCCTCGACATGCTCGACCGCGTGATGAACCGCCCGCTGCCTGGGGTGGAACTGATCGACATGCGCCGCGAGTTCCAGGAGACGGGCAAGGAGCAGCTCTTTTCTCGCTCGCTGATCGCGGAGACCCAGGCTGCGCTCGATCGCGGCGAACAGGCGCTGATTCTGCTCAATCGCCGCGGCTATTCGTTTGCCGTGCTTTGCCGGGCCTGCGGGGCCAAGCTGGAGTGCCAGAACTGCGCCATCGCCCTGACGCACCACAAGCCTCCCGCCGAGAATGCCGACATCGCCCGCGAAGGGCAGCGGCTGGAGTGCCATTATTGCGGCTACCGGCGCGCGGTGCCCGCCCGCTGCCCCAAGTGCGACAGCGAGCACATGTACTACCTGGGCGCGGGGTCCGAGCAGGGCGAAGAGCGGCTGGCCGAAATCTTTCCCTCGGCTCGCATCGGGCGCATGGACCGCGACACGGTCCATGGGCGCTATGACCTGGAGCGGCTGCTGGCGCGTCTCCACTCGGGCGAAATCAACCTCCTCGTGGGTACGCAGATGATCGCCAAGGGGCACGACATTCACGGCATCACGCTGGTGGGCGTGGTGGGCTGCGACCATGCGCTGTCCATGCCGGACTTCCGCGCCGCCGAACGCGTATTTCAGCTGATGACGCAGGTGTCAGGCCGCGCCGGCCGTGGCGAACTGCCCGGGCGCGTGGTTGTGCAGACGTACTATCCCGACCACTACGCCATTCTTGCCGCCAGCAAGCACGACTACGCAGTGTTTGTGGAAAGGGAACTGAAATATCGCCGCTGGATGCACTACCCGCCCTTTGGCGTGCTGGCCAACGTGCTGGTGCAGTCGGCCAAGCTTGAAGAGGCCGCCGGCTGGTCCGCGACGCTCGGCAAGTGGTTCCAGAAAGCCGCGCCGGAAGGCGTCCGGGTGCTGGGGCCCTGCACCGCGCCAGTGGCCCGCATCAAGGGCATCTACCGCTTTCACCTGATACTCAAAGCGGCATCGCGAAAGGCACTGAATACCGCGCTGCGCGGGATGCTGGCGCATGCTGATGCGGCGGGCGTGCCGCGCAGAAACCTGATTGTGGATGTGGATGCGCAGCGGTTGATGTGACCGGGAGGGGCGCAGTTAGCGAGGCTAACCTCGATCACCGCGCTGTCATCGCCTGCGAAGCACCAGCGCAACCACGCGCTCAAGTCGGACCCCGGCCCGGGACTTCCAGGCCGGAACCCGCTTCAACTGGCGGTAGCGCCGTTGCTCGTCCCAGTGGCGACGTTGCTTTTCCCGCCGACGCCGTTGTTTTCAAGCGCATGCAGTTCCTTGCCGGGCTTGAAACGCACGGCTTTGCCGGGGGTGATGCTGACCTCGGTGCCGGTGCGTGGGTTGCGGCCAATGCCGGTTTTGCGGGCGCGGACGCTGAATACGCCGAACCCCCGCAGTTCAATGCGCTCGCCGGCGGCAAGAGCCTGTTTGAGGCCCTCGAACACTGTATCCACCGCTGCCTCGGCCTTGGTCCGGGGCAGGCCTGTGCGCTCAATCACATGATGGACGATATCCTGCTTAATCAAAGGGGAACCTCGCTGACACGACTTGAACTGCCTGAAACGTCCTACGTTAATGATGCTACAGGTTTTGCGGCATTTGGGAAACAGGGGAATTGGTTGCGTTCGTGGTTTCTTTTTCTCACCCAACGGGGACCGGCGGTCTTTCGAGGGCCTCGCCGGTGTTTTGAAATCAATCCGTTGTCATCTGCCCATGGCCTCCCGTAAGATGAGGGGTTCAAGCGGCCTAAGAAGCCACAGAGAGTTCACCCGGGCTTTTCAGCTCAAGTCCGGCACAGGAGAGGCATGTCGATTCTGAGTGACCGTTGGATACGGGAACAGGCACTGAACCATCAAATGATCGAACCCTTCTGCGAAAAACAGGTGCGTGAGGGCGTCATCTCCTATGGCCTTTCGTCTTACGGCTACGACCTCCGGGTCTCAGACGAATTCAAGATTTTTACCAACGTCAACAGCGCCATTATTGACCCCAAGGCGTTCGACGAGCGATCTTTCGTTTCCGTCCAGGCGCCGTCGGTGATCGTCCCTCCCAACTCCTTTGCACTGGCGCGCAGCATCGAATACTTCCGCATTCCGCGCGACGTGCTCACCATCTGCGTTGGCAAGTCAACCTATGCCCGTTGCGGCATTATCGTGAACGTGACGCCCTTCGAACCCGAATGGGAAGGTTTCGTCACGCTTGAAATCTCAAACACCACGCCCCTTCCGGCCAAGATCTACGCCAACGAGGGGCTTTGCCAAATCCTGTTCTTCCACGGCAACGAGCCTTGCGAAGTGAGCTATGCCGATCGCAAGGGCAAGTACCAGAAGCAACAGGGAATCGTTCTTCCCAAACTCTAAGGGCCCAAGCTCTAAAGGCCCAAGCCCTAAAGGCTTGTCCCGCGCTTGCTGAAGCTGACCGCACCGGGGAAGGACTGCATCTGGGCCCGTCGATCAAGAATCGCTTGCGAGCGGAAATCGGCCTTGACCCCACAGTGAACCAAGGGAGCAAACCAGTGTCCTCGCCTCGCAATCCGCAGCCCATACGCATTGGCCTCGTTGCGGGCGAACCCATTCGGGTTGAGGGCCTCACGAGCGTCTTCGATGAGCAGCCTGCCCCAGGCCAGCCACAACTGCTTCCCCTGGTTGGGACCATGCACGAACTGCTGGCCAATCCCAAACTCGATTACCTGGTCGTCGATCTGAACTCCTCGTCCGGAGGTCTGGACACTCTGGAGTCCGTTCGCCGCACGCGGCCTGCCATCCGCCAGATCGTGATCGGTCCTGAACACGATGATGAACTGGTGCTCGAAGCCATCATCGCCGGCGCCCGTGCCTATCTCGATTCCTCGGCCAGCCCACAAACAGTTCGGCAGGCCATCGACGTGGTGGTCAGCGGCTCCATCTGGGCTCCCCGCCGTTTGCTCTCCAGGCTCATCGATCGCCTTCTCGCGGTGCCCGACAGCAGCCTCGCCAGCGCGCGCCCCAGCCTCACCGAACGCGAACGCCAGGTTCTGGAACTCATCCTCCTCGCGCGGTCGAATCGCGAGATTGCCCGCCAACTCGGCATTGAGGAACGCACGGTGAAGGCACACGTCGCCCGCCTGATGCGCAAAACCGGCGCCGACAATCGCATCGAACTCTCGATGCGCGCCATCAACCGCGGCATGCTGCCTGATCCGAAATCGAAGACTCCGGAATAGGAAGCGTTTGCATTACTTTCGGCAACAGATTGAGGTTACTAAAACCCACTGTCCTTCCGTACTCTTGTCTAAACCCCCAGATTTCCACAAACTCATCTACAGAAACAACGCAGATCTGGGGAAGGAGTTCCCTGGCAGCATGTTTCCCATGCAGCCACGGAACTCCTCTTTTTTTGCTTTGCACGGACCCATCCGCGTTGTGTCCGCCAGCTTACTCCCTCCTTTCCGGTGCAGATCGGTGCTTTTGAGGCCCCAGGATCAGTCCCTTTCCGCGCAATTTGACCTTGCCACGCCTATTTAGACCATTGGTTCCGGCCATGCGCGCATACCCCGCGAATGCATTACGCTGAACCTTGGGCCGAGTCTAAGTGGTAGTCGTTCTGGGCCTTGACAGTCGAGCTCCCCCACCCAGGAGCCGAACCGTGTTTGAATCCCCCACTTCAGTGCGCTTTTCGCCTGGAGAGTCAACCAGCCCGCGACCGACAACCGCGGAGCGAAAGGATCTATCAATGAAAAAGTCGATTGCTTCAGTTTCCTTGTTTTTCCTGCTGTGCTGCACGGCGTTTGCCTCTTCGTCGCGTGAAGACCTGCAAGATCGCATCGATGCGGCCAAGACGGTTCTGGACCAGATATTGTCCGCCCAGGATCGCAGTATCCCCATGAATATCCTTGAGCAGGCCACCTGCGTTGGCGTGGTGCCCGGTCTCATCAAGGGAGCCTTCATCTTCGGCGGCCAGTACGGGCAGGGCGTGGTCACCTGCCGCACCGGCCATGGCTGGAGCGCGCCTGTCTTCATCCGCATGGCCGGCGGCTCGTGGGGCCTGCAGATCGGTGGCCAGTCCACTGACCTGGTGCTGGTTGCGGTCAACGATCACGGGTTCCAGGACCTGCTCAAGAACAAGTTCAAGATCGGCGGCGATGCGGCGGCCTCTGCCGGGCCTGTGGGCCGCAACAGCCAGGCCGCCACTGATTGGAAAATGAACGCCGAGCTGCTGACCTACTCGCGCAGCAAGGGCCTGTTTGCCGGCATTGACCTCGACGGCACCGTCGTGAGCCAGAACCGCGACGACACCGAGCTCTACTTTGGCCACGAGCACAGCTTTCAGTCGATCCTCAAGGGTTCTGTGGATGTGCCCGCAGGCGCCGTTCCTTTCGTGAAGGCTGTAGCCCACTACTTTGTAGAAGCCAAGCGCCACGATTAGTTCGTTCGTCGGACGCCGCGTTCGATAACTAATACCTCGGTGCCGCACCCTCGATCCGTCTTTTTGGGCTAGGGTGGGGAACCACGAGCTCCGTTCCCGGATCACGGAACTCCATCCGTTCGTCAGACCGATTACACTTATCCTTTGCCCTCGAAAATGCAGGAGCGGATCGAGTATTGGCTGGTGGTCGGCGTGGCGCGCACCCTGGGGCGCCTGCCGCGGTCGCTGGCGCGCCTTGTTGTGCGCGCACTCACGTTTGCGCTCTACCTGCTGCTGGGCCGACTGCGCCGCGTGGGTGAACGCAACCTCTCGCTTGCCCTGCCGGAGATACCCAAGCCTGAACGCACCCGCATTCTGCGGCACGTCTTTCGCAACCTCGGTTGGCAACTGGTCGAGTTCTGCCGCATGCCGCGCTACAACGCGCAGAACACCCAGGGCTGGATCCGCACCGAAGGCCTGGAGCACTACCTCGCCGCGCAGGCGCGTGGCAAGGGCGTGCTTGTGCTTACCGGCCACTTGGGCGCGTGGGAACTTTCGAGCTTCTACCACTCCCTGATGGGCCACCCCATGGGCATGGTCATCCGCAGGCTCGACAACCGCTTCCTCGATGAGTATGTGAACGGAATCCGCTGTCTGCATGGGAACCGCGTGCTGCACAAGGACGACTTTGCCCGAGGGCTGCTGACCGCCATGCGCGCCGGGCAGACCGTCGGCATCCTGATGGACACCAACATGACCCCGCCGCAAGGGGTCTTTGTGCGCTTCTTCGGAATCGAGGCGTGTACCGCGTCGGGCCTGGCGCGAGTGGCGCTCAAGACTGGCGCGGCGGTGCTGCCCGGATTCGTGCTGTGGGAGGCGAAAGAGCGTCAATACGTGCTGCATTTTGGTCCGGAGCTGGACTTCGCGCGGACAGGCGATAACGAGGCTGATATTTTGGCTGCCACGCAGCAGTGCAATGATGTGCTGGAGGTGTGGATTCGCCGTTATCCTGACCAGTGGCTGTGGATTCACCGGCGCTGGAAGACAAGGCCGGTTGGGGAGCCGGGGCTTTACTGAAGTATGTCGCGACATCAAGGAGAAGCAATGACGCTCGGTGAACTGGTCGAGATGCTCGGTGGCAAACTGGCGCACGGAAGCCCGGCCGAGGTGGTGGTGGGAGTGAATTCCTCGGCCCTCGCTGGTTCCGGTGATCTGGTTTTTGCCGAGGATGCGACGTCCGCGACCGAAGCGCTGAAGAGTAACGCCGGCGTAGTCGTTGTGCGGTCTGGCAATTCCGGCGCCTATGCGCTCTTCAAGATCAAGTGCATCGTCGAAGCCGAGCAGCCGCGGCTCTGGTTTGCGTTGGCGGCCAAATTGCTCAATCCTCTTCCTGAGCCCACAGGGGTACATCCCTCCGCCGTCGTCAGCCAACATGCTGAACTGGGCGAGGATGTGACCATTGGCGCCTGCGCGGTCGTCGAAGACTTCGTGCAGATCGGCGCGGGAACCCGCATCGAAGCTGGTGCCGTCATCGGCCGGGGAGTCCGCATCGGAGAGTTCTGCCGCATCTACCCGCGGGCCGTTCTCTATTCCGGCACCACGCTTGGCAACTGGGTCACGGTTCACGCCGGCGCAGTGCTTGGGGCAGATGGTTTTGGTTATGTTCGCGATCCCGCCACGGGCGCCTACACGCAGTTTCCGCAGCAGGGAACGCTGGTTATTGAAGATGACGTGGAGATCGGCGCCAACTCCACTATCGACCGCGGAGCACTCAAGGAAACCCGCATCCGCCGCGGGGTCAAGATCGACAATCTCGTCCACATCGGCCACAACTGCGACATCGGTGAAGACGTCATTCTCGTCGCGCTCACGGGCATCTCGGGCTCCAGTTCGGTGGGCAAGGGCGCGGTGATCGCGGGGCAGGTGGGCATTGGCGATCACGCCCACATCGGCCCCGGCGTCATCCTCGGCGGCCAGGCTGGCGTGCTCAGCGGCAAGACCGTCACCAATGAAGGCCTCAAGCCTGGTACCGTGCTGTGGGGCACTCCGGCCCGGCCGCTCAAGCAGGTGCTCCGCGAACTGGCCATCGTATCGCGCCTCGCCAAGGCTTCGCGCAAGTCCGCCAAGCCGGCCGCCGACGAGAGCAAGGAATGATGGGATCGCAGGGGCTCGGTCGATTGCGTCCTTCCGATCACCAAATCGACCTTGTGTGTCGAAACCAGCCACTGCTCCTCAAAAAATGCTAAAGTTCACCTGCCCATGGCCGATATGCCCTCAAGCAGCAGTTCTGCCAGGGAGGACACCATGGAAATCGGACCCATCGCCGCCGTTCGTGCCGTGCCGATGGTCAAGCCCTCCCGCTCCAATGGGGACCTCTCGGCAGTGTTCGCAGTCGAATTTCGTAAACGGACGAACGAGGAAACCTACTCGTCGAACCAGCAAAAAGCCGCCCGCGGCCTGGAAGACGAGGGGATTGAAGAAAACCTGCAGGATGAAGCCTTCGAAGAAGACGCTGCGGCGGAGAGCGCATCGTCCGCCGGTTCACACGCTCTGACGTCCGGCGCAAACAAGATCAGCTTCTTTGCGTAAGCCCCAGTGCCGCGTAACGTTCTGCCGGTCGACCCTCTCCTCAGTTGCTTTGAATCCCCAGCCGTGATTTCAAAATCCGCACGCGATCGCGCGCGACGGTGAGCTGCGTATGCTGTGCATCTTTCAGCGTGACGACCACCTTGCCGGCGAACCACGAATTCAATTCCTGGATCCAATCAACGTTCACCAGCACAGCGCGGTGAATGCGCAAAAAGCGTGTGGGATCGAGGCGACGTTCAAGCTCGGCAATGGTCTGGTCTACGCTGTGCCTGCGTCCATTCACCGTGGCATACGTCAATTTGTCCTGCGCCGCGAAATGTGTCACCGCCTCCACATCGAGGAAAGAGATGCGCTCACCCACGCGCGTTGCAATGCGTCGCGGATAGTCTGGGCGCTCACCACGCAGCGATGCGGCCAGTTCGTGCAGCAGCGCAGGTAGCTCGGGATTCTGTTGCCATGCCGGCTTGGCAGCAGGCCGCAGGCGCTGCAACTTGCGCAGGGCGCGATCGAGTTGATCCGCTTCGATGGGCTTCAGCAGATAGTCGATGGAGTTCACTTCAAACGCGCGCAATGCGTATTGATCGTATGCGGTGGTGAAGATGACGAAGGGCTGTTGTTCCAGCCGCGACAACAACTCAAACCCGTTCATTCCCGGCATCTCAATGTCGAGAAACAGCACGTCGATAGCTTGTCCCTCAGGCCCGGATAGATAGCTCAGCGCGTGTGCCGGATCGGTGGCGCTCCCCTCGACAATGAGGCCGTGAGAGTTTGCAAGCAGCCGCGCCAGCCGCTCGATTGCAAGCGATTCGTCGTCGACAAGATAAGCGCGAAGCGGAGCGATCTCTGTCACAGGCTGGTTGACTCCGTGGGAAACAAAAGGCTCACTACGGTTGTGTTGTTTTTGCGCGCGACCTCGAGTTGGCCGCGTTCGCCGTATAACAGATCAAGCCTTGCAATGAGATTGCCCAGCCCGTGTTCGGGCGTGATGGCCTCCAGCGAGAATCCCGGTCCGTCGTCAATTACGTCGAGCCGCATTACTGCATTCTCACGTGTGCCGACGATGCGAATCGTGGCTCCCTCGGCGCGCTGCGCAACCACGTGCTTGATGCAGTTCTCCACCAGCGATTGCAGCGCCAGGGGAGGTGCCTTCACTGCTTCGAGGCTTTCCGGAACCGAAATCTCATACCGCAGTCGCGGCCCGAAACGAGTGCGCTCAATTTCAAGATAGTCGCGCGCGATCTTTACTTCCTGCGCCAGCGGCACCAGGCCACTCTGATTCGCATTCAGCGAGAAGCGAAGCAGCGACGCCAGCTTGCCGACTGTATCTTCCGCGCGCCGCGGGTCCGACGGAATGAGCGCGACGATGGAGTTGAGCGTGTTGAACAGAAAATGCGGATGAATGCGCGACTCCAACGAAGAAAGCCGCGCCTCGGCCAGCAGTTTATTGGCGCGCTCCTGCTCCACCTGCCGCGTGCGGAGTTCAAGCGTGGCGCTTTGCAGCCTGTGGCGCATGGTCTCATACGACGTGATGCTCAGCCCTGTAACGAGTGTGATGACCAGGGCAAAAGGATAGGACCCTCGAAACTCGATCCAGTACGCATTGGGGGGCATGATCCGCGCAATTTGAAAAACAACGCCTGCGGCAAGACTGCCAACGGTCGCTGTGAACAGCAGCACGAGCGTCTGCCCAACGATCAACAGCCGCGGAAACCGTTCGGAGTAACGATATGCGCTCCAGGTTAAGAGGACCGCCGATGGAAGACCGATCATTGCGGAGTAGATCAAAGAGAATAGGAATTTGCGCCCGGCCGCTGATATCTCATCGTGACCAACCACGAGAAGAAGCACAGCAGCGAACACCGCGATGGCGGGCACGATCCACATGGCTTTGAAGAAGCCCTCGACGAGTTCCGATGTTTTTTTGGGACTGGCCGAGACACCTGGCGGAGTTTGACATGACCCGTTCATAGTTGAAACCGAATCCCAACCGAAGTAGAGGTTGAATAAGGAGCAGCGCCGTAGTCCGATGTCTTGCTGCCCACCGGAACCTCCAGGTGCAGGTAAGAAGAAAAATGTTTGCCGAACCATCGGTTCACATCGAAGACCGTTGCGTAGCTGTGATCGTCGATGTTAGTCACCACCGATCCGGAGAGGTCCCATTCCTTCCAGCCGGGTAACTCGCGCAGCCGCGACTTGCTCACGTTCAAAAAGCCATAGTGCTGACGCCCGGACAACGGCGACACAGACATGTCGCGAAAGTACTGCGTATTGGGCGGCGTGTAGAACTCGCCGATGAATGTAACTCCAACCGGGGTGGTGTACTTGGCGCCCAGCAGCACGGCCTGATGCTCGCGCCACGCCGTTTCGCCATGCACTTCCCAGGCCTGCCCCAGCACGCGCGTAAACGTGAGCGCGCCAAACGAATCTCCGCCGCGGTCGTTGCCGGCGATCAACGAAGTGTCGAATCCATGCACCAGAACGTTATACCGGAACGCGGTGGTGTCGTGCAGATTTGTTCCGCTGCGGGCCAGGGCGGCAGTCGACCACGCCACCGACAAGGCATGTTGTCCGCGCACCCAATCGGCCTTGACCATGTCGCGGCCCTCGTGCAGATTCAGCCGGTCTGTGGGGTCGGTGGCTATGCGCGGAGGGTCCAGAACTCCGGCCGCGGTGAACGCGTAACCTGTGCCCCACCGCACCATCTTGCGGCCCGCCGTAAAGTCGAAATCGCCCGCGGAAAGGCCGGCATAAGTCTCCTTCACGCGCATCTGCGTAAAGTTGTCGGCGTACGTGGTTGTTACGCCGATCAAACTGGACGACAGGCTCCAGCGCTTCATGTAATGCAGCCCGAACGTGGGCTCCACCACCACCCGGTTGAGAACCTTCGGAGCCGGAACGCGCAGGTTGTTGTAGAAGGTGGCATCATCAATGACAGCGACAGAGTAGCGCATTTCATAGCGGCTCTCTTCCGGCGCTGGAGCGTCTTGCGCGGCGCAGGAGAGCGCGCCAATGAAGACAACGACCGGAACTAGGAGATGGCTTCTCATCGGCTTCGCAGAATTCCTGATTACAGTGCAATGCTTCGCTCTTGTGGCACTCAATGAAGTTGCAGTAGGACCATCTCTTAGCGAATGACAATCACTGCCAGTAAATGATTCCGATCTCAAGGGACGCGCCGGTCTGAGTTAGTGTGAACTTCGTTTCGTCGAAGCTCGGAGGCCCCATTCTTTTACCGGGATTGTTGGAGTGGCCATATCCCTCCTGCGGCAGTCCCATCTCATCCATGTCGAGCTTGCCGTTCTTGTTTTCATCGTGGATCAGTCCCACGCTGTAGACGCCCTCTGGCAGTTTGTCGAAGACGGTCTGAGCCGTCAGCGTTTTGGCATCGATATCGACCACTCGGGATTCGACAACCGAGTCCGCGCTTCGACGCAGCGTGATACGCACATTTCCCGTCGCATTGCGCAACCCCGTTGCTCGAACGGAGATTTTGCAATTGGCAGGCGCTTGCGCCATCAAAGGCGTGATGTAGCCAACAAGCAGAACACAGAAAATCAACGGTAGAAGAGCGATTCTCATGAATTTCAGATTACTCGCCATCATTTCAATGTCCTTTCCAAATTGAATTCTCGGTTGATAGTCAAAATCTGTCTGCGCGGCCCTGGTAAAAGAGCTTGTCCGGCAAGGTACGCGGCGCGCTGTTGGAGTAATCAAGCACGCTATGCGAGTTATGCCGGATCTCGTCGTATAGAGTGAGCCGATGCAGCAACATCTTGCCGCCAAACGGTGAATACTCATCAAACGTAGCGGACTTGATGTGCTTGCCCGAGGTCAGATAGAACTCGGCCCTCACCGGCCGTGCATCTTCAACGCGTACCCAGTAGAGAATCTTCTGGTAGGTCGCACCCTTGCGCTTCGCGGTCAGCTCCAGAACATGACACTGCTCCGCGCCCACCTTTTCCGTGCGCACGTAAACGGGCGTGTAGTCTTCGGCGTAATTGGTGCGGGCCACGTCGCCGTTCGACGCGTCGCCGCTCAACCGCTCCAGCGGAGTGATGCGCACGGGCCGGCTCGTGTCAGGCAGATAGACCCACATGTCATCGCCCAGCATCAGCAGATGGCGACCCTTGTCGCGTGGGCTCATGAATTCGACGTAGGTTTTGTCGGTGCCCTTTTGCGACACCTCGTAGAGCTTTTCTTCGTCGGACTTGCCTGATTCGTAATTCGTGATCTTTACGTGCGTGACGAAAGAGGGCCATCCATTGCGATACGTGTCGGACTGCTTCAGGAGGGCCTCCGCATTGATGCCCGCGGGAGTTGCCGCGCGGGCGACAAGTGCAAACGTAAGCAGAAGGCTCAGGAAGAACAGCACAAGGAACGCGCGTAGTACAGCATTGATGTTAGACATGGGCTAGGGCCTCCGCAATCTGCAGCCGCGATGCGCGTACTGCCGGCAGAATGGATGCCGATGCAAGCGACATAACCACAAGGATTGACGCGCCGATCATCATGCTGGGCACGTGAAGCACGCGGAACGGAATGTTGACGGTGTATCCCGGCGGCGGTGGCATGTGCAGCCCCGAGGCGTTCAGGATGACGCCTAACAAGTTGCCACCGGCGAGGCCCACAGCGGCTCCGAGCAGCCCGAGCAGCGTCGCCTCGAGCATGAACAGAGCCACAATCCATCCGCGCGGCGTGCCCATGGCCAGCATGGTTCCGATTTCGCGCGTGCGCTCAAACATGGCCATCAAGAGCGTATTCACGCTTGACATAAGAACCATGAAGAACACGATGATACCCATGAAGAGGAAGATGCCGTTGAACATGGCGCGCACCTGCTTGTAATAGGCGGCCAGGTCGATCCACTTCTTGAGCACCATCTCCTGCGGGAGTCCTTTCAGCCGTGGAGCGAGTCCGGCGGCGACCATGTCGGTGTTCTCAGTGGCGTCGAGACCCATCACCAGGTTGGTGACTCGGTCGCTTTGCAGCAGGCGTTGCGCAGAGGCCAGCGTGATGCGCAGATAGCGCGCGTCCAGTTCGGCAATGCCGTTGTTCACGATGCCGACGATCTGCACGTCGACGCCGTTGAGTGCGCCATCGGTAGTGACGGCGAGCAGCGTGAGGCCGTCGCCCACCTTGACATTCATCGATTTGGCCAAGGGGGCGCCGATGAGCGCCTCGACCTCGCCGTTCGGTTTGCCGCTAAGGTCGCGGCCCGACGTGAGACGAGGGCTGAATCCCAAACTGTTCTCGGCGACGGGATCGACCGCACTGCCCATGAACACAGAGGATTTGGAACCATTCGAAACCATTCCGTAAAACTCGATGCGGGGCGCTACGCTGCGCACGTGGCCACCGGTGGAGACGTTGCCTGCAATCTGCCGCCAGTTATCGATGCCGGTGTCGAGCACGTGAACTTCGTCGCGGCGAAAGTGCTCGGCGGTGAATATCTGAATGTGGCCAAGGCCGTTGTGGATGGTGTCTTCGCGCAGGCCGCGCGTCATGAAAGCAAAATAGCCGCCGGCCAGGAGCAGCCCCGCGACACCGCCGCCCACCATGAGCAGCGTCATCAGCGTGCGCCGGCGATTGCGAAAGATGTTACGAAACGCTAGCAGCAAGAACTTGCCCATGGCTGTCTCCTTCGATAGCGCTGTCGGATTCGACGTGTCCGTCGGTAAGTCGAACGATGCGCGGCGTGTGCTCCAGAAGCCGGGCATCGTGCGTGGAAAAAATGAATGTGAGACCAAAGCGGCGATTCAGGTCGCGCATCAAGTCGATGAGTTGCGTAGCGTTGTGCGTGTCGAGGTTGGCGGTGGGCTCATCGGCCAATACCAGCGCCGGACGATGCACAATGGCCCGCGCTACCGCGACCCGCTGACGTTCTCCGCCAGACAGCAGGTCGGGCCGGTGACGCGCACGCGCCGACAGCCCCACGCTCTCCAGCGCATCCGCCACGCGCTGCCGCCGTTCCCGGGCGCCGATGCCCTGCACCAGCAGCGGAAACTCGACGTTCTCGCTGGCCGTGAAGACGGGGATCAGGTTGAAGGTCTGAAAGACGAAGCCAATCTTGCGGCGGCGCAGCTCGGTCATGCGGCTGGCGTTCAGGTCGGTGGTGTCAGTGCCATCGATGAAGATGCGGCCGGTGGTCGGCTTGTCGATGCAGCCGATCAGGTTCAGCAGCGTGGACTTGCCGCTGCCGCTGGGCCCCGAGATGGCGAGGAACTCCCCGGCCGTGACGCGGAGGCTCACCTGGTCAACCGCAGTCACCTCGCTGTGGTCCAGCGGAAATTTGCGGCTCACATCTTCGACACTCACGAGCGAGTCGTTTAGCTTCATCGGTGCCGTTTCCTTCCCGAGCGTTTGCTCTATCGCAAAGGTAGAGGCAGCCCAGCGCGGATGCGCGGTGTTTCTGACGAGGGGTAGATTCAGCAGGATGAACGGTCGAAACCGCCGAAGGAACCGGCGGCTCACGCTCGCGGACTTTGCCGCCGCGCCAACCCATGAACGCAGCATCCCGGCGTCGCTCGACGGCAGAACCTTCTTTGACGACAAACGGTTTTCGAAGAAGAGGCTAACCGATCCGCAACTCTCGTTGTTTCCTCGGTTATAAAGCTCGTGCGGGCTGTTACCGCGGCACTAATTCGAATTGCTTCACGGCCATCTTGGCTCCCACGTCGGACCGTCTAGGGTCGGGGCTGAAGATGACCTTGATCTCATCGAATTTGCGTGTCGGCGAAACGTCAGGGATAGGAAAGCGGAGCGCCTGGATTCTGGGTACGCACACTGTCGCGTCCGGAGCGGGTGTGGCTGGAACAACGGACTGAAGACCCAGATAGAGATCCCCATTGACGCGGTGGGCCTTCGCAGTCGCGCGTGAGTCGGATAGAGCCAGGCCGAGGGAAACGTTGCCGGGAAGCCTGTCGCAGTTCTCGACTTCAACCACTATGGCGTTGCAATATGCGAGGCGGATGCGGGTGCCGAGTTTCTGGTGAGCTTCCATGCTAAGCGGAACAAGGTTGTTGGAGCGAACATTGGCTGCGAGGGGAGTACCGTGGGCCACTTTGGCCTCAGGTCCCGGCGCTTTCTGGGGCTGCTGGAAGTACCAATAAGAGCCATCGAAGCGTATGGTCCGCGGGCCGGCAAAGCGATCGAAGTTGGTCGAAATGCCGGGAGGTGCGGGCATGACAAATCTCGTCTTGTCAGCGATGGGCCAGAGGATGATGCTCTGGTAGCCGGAGAGGCCGAATCCCATAGGGCCCGATTGCTTTTCACGATTCTGTTTGGAAGAGTCCTGTCCGGAACCATCGCGGTCTCCCGCGGTGCCCGCTCCGCCAACGCTCGCATCGGTGAGCCTTGGATTCCACGCCTGGAGCGCGAGAAAAGTGATGAGAATCGCCGGAAGCGCGGTGACCAGCAGTCGCCATGCAGCGCGCCTGCGAAGGGTGCCGCCGGGCGTGGAGTCGTCGCTCGCAAGGGTCAGTTGCCAGGCGAGGGCGAACCCGCAGACTGCGAGAAGGCCGCTGGCGGTGACCGTGTCGTGATCGGCAAGTTCGAAGCCCGCGGCGTAGATGCCAAGGGCAAGCCAGAAGGCGCGAAAGTCGCGCGGGCGCGGTTGAAGCGTCGCGGTAAACATCTCGGTTCTGCCGGGCCAGGGGCTTCCGGGGTCGAGAGGAACAACGGCACGCCAGCAAGAGGCCAGCGCCGCGGCTGCAATGGCCGTGACGAGGACCAGCCACGGCGAGTCCTGGCGGAACAGGAGGACCGCGGGAGGGATGAGGACCGAGCCGGCCGCGCTCGACAGTGCGATCACGCTGAGGGGACGAAACGAACTTCCCTGGGAACGCCTCCAAAAGAACGAGGCGGCGGCAGCGCCAACCAATGCGGCGACCAGAACATAGGTGAAAGCCCGGAGGATAAGTTCGCGGTGCGTCGAGAAAGGAACCGGAGGGCTGGGTGCACGGCAAAGGATGAATGCGGCATCGAGTGCGCCAAACAGTCCTGCGATGAGTGCGGGCCGGGCGGAGGGCGCCGTCGTTCGTTCCCCCGCGATGGTCAAGACCGCGCGCTCGCCGGTGAGTTCAGGGGCAGCCATCGCGGCCTACGCGGCAGTCCTTTTGCGCCGGCTGCCGGAGCGCGGAGTTGCAGGCCAGAGGGCGAAAAGGAAAGTGACAAAGAACGTGAGTCGAGTGAACATGGGCCACGCTCCTGACTCCACAATTGCAGACAGTGGGGTGATGGGCGGTTGTGCCGAGGCGTTGTGGTCGAGCCGGAAGGCTTGCGAAGGCCAGGGCGAGTTCTGAACGACGTAGACACGCTTCGACACCCGTAACGACGTCTCCCGCTGCTTGTTCGGGGTTGCCGAAACGTCGATTCCCCCGCCGAGGTTCCTGGTCGTAATCATCGGCGCTGCGGGGGCTATCGATAGCGCGGGTCCGCGTTGATCGATGGCTGGGCCAGCGGCCGGGAAGAGCATGGTGAGCCAAACCAGCCCTGCCGAAACAGCCATGAAGACCACGGCGCCGAGGCATAGACCACGGGCAAGCCGCAGAATGCTGATGTGCCTGTTGCGACGAAGTTGGGGAGCGATGCACAGGACGGTTCCGGCCAGGAGAAAGATGAGTCCGGGAGCGGATGACAGGGCTGAAGAGCAAAGGGCTGACCAGGGCCAATCAAGCCGCCAGATGTGGCCCGCGTCGGCTGCGCGCTCCGTGACGCCGGTAGCGAGCGTCAGCCACGCGGGAGCGAGTTGCGACAGGATGACTGCGAAGACGACCGCGTTGCGATGGTTGAGCACATCGCGCCAGCAACTGATGGCGATGGCGGCCAGCACCTGACGCCAGTACCAGGCTGCGGATCGGCCGTTGCGGAACTCTTCCAGCAGATCGCCGCTTAGCGAGGCATCGCTGCCGCCGGCGGTGCAATGTTCCAGCATCCAAGTGGGGATCGCGGGCGGATTCGGTTGCGTCATGCTTCTGTCCTCTTGAGAGCCGGAAGCCTTTGCCAGAGTGCGGACAGCACGCGGCGGGTTTCCTGCACCTGGCGGAGCCCGGCATTCGTCACCTGGAAGTAGCGCTTCGCTTTACCGCCGCGTTCGGGGGTGGGATTGCCGAGGGTGGAGGACACCATGCCCTTGTTTTCCATACGTTCCAAGGCCGCATACACACTGCCGACAGAGACCTCACGGCCACGGTGCGCTTCAAGTTCGCGCGAAATCGGCACGCCGTAGGCTTCGTCGCCCAGATGAAGGATGGCGAGGAGAATCATCAACTCGAACTCTCCGAGATAACTTCGGTCAGCCATTAATTCAACAATAATGAAGAAATTGGTTTTGCGCAACAACTTTGGGCCAGGGCTCCGACGAAAAATCGGATAAAGCGTCGCCGCGCCCGAAGAACAAATACCCGAAGATCGCAAATTCATCGGACTCTCACTTGCAAATTCGGTCTTCTCGGCCTATTTTACTAACTAGTTAGTTAAATATGACCGCACAGCCAAAAAACGAACCGTCTGACCGCTCCACGGAAACCCGCAGCCGCATCCTCGACGCCGCTCTTTCCGAGTTCAGCGCTAACGGTCTTGCAGGTGCCCGCACGGAGCGGATCGCAGCTGCAGCCGGCGTGAATAAAGCCCTTCTTTACTACTACTTCGACAGCAAAGAGAAGCTTTATCTCGCCGCTCTGGAGATGATCGCCGCCAAGGTTCGCGACAGCTCCATGGCCGTGTTTCTGCGCGATGGAACGGCCGGTGAACGCATCCTCCGCGCCGCGCTCAACCACTTCGACCGCATTCTGGCGCAGCAGGAGTTCCAGAGCCTGATGCAGCAGGAGA
>PLXP01000121.1 GCA_003151435.1 Acidobacteriaceae bacterium | reverse complement strand
CGGAGACACTGATCCCGCGGGTAACGCAGGGGACTCTTGCGGAGATGATCGGTACAACTCGATCACGTGTCAGTTACTTCATGAATCGGTTCAGGAAGCTCGGCTACATCAAATACAACGGCGGCATCCATGTTCACAAGTCGCTGCTCAAGGTGTTTTTGCAGGACCAATTACCAGAGGAGAATACATCAAGGCCCAAACTCCTCGACCCCCCTCCCAGTCGAGCACAAACCGCCCAACGAGCCAAGAACGTGTGAGCGGCAGGCCCCAATCCAGCGACCGCCCAACCGGGCGTAAACCTGTGCCGCTCACTCGATTCCGCGCGTGTGCTAAACGGAACAGACAATTACCAGTTGCGATGCTATGTTCACCCGAGAAGAATGGCACGATGTGGAACAGTAAGGATGACCCCGTCGCTGTCCCCCACGCAGCGATGACGAGGATTATTCGCTACCAGACCACACTCCGGAAGAGGCCGTCTAGATGGGTGGAGTAACCAGGAAGCCTTTCAATATCGCTGCTTTTCTCGCAGCAAAAGGGCCAGGACGAAGCATCAGAAATCAGACGGCAAAGCAGATTTTCTTCTCCCAGGGCGGCCCAGCCGACGCTGTGTATTATCTTCAAACTGGCCGGGCAAAGCTCACCGTCATTTCCAAGAGCGGCAAAGAAGCAACGGTTACGCTGCTCGCCGCCGGAGATTTTTTTGGCGAGGAGTCGATGGCCGGAGCGGGAACGCTGCGAACAGTCACGGCCTCAGCCATCACCGCCTGTACGGTCCTCAGGATCGCGACGGCGGAAATACTCCGCGTCCTGGAGACGGAACATAAGTTCTCCACCTTTTTCTTGAGGTTCATCGTGATTCGGGGCATGAGAACCCAGGCGGATCTCATCGATCAGCTATTCAACTCCAGCGAGAGGCGGTTGGCTCGGACGCTCTTGTTGATGGCGGAATATGGTGAACCGGGCGCACCGGAAACACTGATCCCACCCGTAACGCAGGAGACTCTTGCGGAGATGATCGGCGCATCCCGGCCACGGGTGAACTTCTTCATGAATCGGTTCAGGAAGCTTGGCTACATCAAGTACAACGGCGGCATTCGGGTACACAAGTCGCTGCTCAAGGTGGTTTTGAACGACCAATTACCAGAGGACAGGACATCACGGCCCAAACTCCTCGATCCCCCTCCCAGTCGAGCACGAGCCGCCAAACGAGCCAGGCGCGCGTGAGCAGCGGATTACTCGCATCGAATTGCATGTTGACAGAGCCCGCCCCCGCTGACTCGGCAAACAGAGTGAATGTCATTCGGAATATTTCTGCACCCGGTTTCGCAATGCTGGCGCAGAAATATTCCTCCAAAGTGCTGACAAATCTGAATCGTCCGTACCCTCCTGCCCGTGCACATCTGACCGCTCCCCGGCCCGTTGATGGTTCAGGGCGAGCAAGCGCTCCAGGAGTTCCGCGCCGGTCAACGTCACCGGCCAGCCATGCGCCGCTGGCAAGACCGTCTTTCTCAGTGGCGTCAGAGTTGTTCCAGTCGAATTGTGCGCAATGCGAACGTTGGACACTATTGCGTCCTGGCGGCTTGGCTGGCGGATGTCATTGGGTTGGATTGTTGGGCGGGAATCATGGGGGCAAAGGGTTTCGCCGGCTGGCGTTTGGGGAGTGCGGAAGAAAGCCGGGAAACGCTTGCGATCGCGTCTACGGTAGACTCCTTGCATGTTTCACGATGGGCGCAGCCGGAAACTTCCTTTCGATCGCGAAGAGGCTTTGGCGCATCTGCGGGGGTGCGACCCCAAGCTGGGCGCCCTGATGGACCGCGTGGGCGAGTTTACGCTGAAGCTCGACGCCTTGCCGTCGCCGTTTGAGTCGCTGCTGGAGTCCATTCTGTATCAGCAACTGCACGGGAAGGCCGCGGCTACTATCCATCGGCGCGTGCGCGAGTACTACGGCGGAGACCCGTCGCCGCAGGCCCTGATCGATACGCCGGATGAAGTGCTGCGCGCCGCCGGAGTCTCCGGCAACAAGACGCGCGCCATGAAGGACCTGGCCGCGAAGACTCTGGACGGCACGGTGCCCTCGCACGCGGCCATTCGTAAAATGGCGGATGCCGACATCGTGGAGCGCCTCACCGAGGTGCGCGGCATCGGCCCATGGACCGTGGAGATGCTGCTGATCTTCCGCATGGGACGCCCCGACGTGCTGCCGGTAACCGACTACGGCGTGCGCAAGGGGTTTGCGCTCACGTTCATGCGGGTGCCGAAATCGCGGCCGCTGGCCGCCGAAGATCTGCCCAAGCCCGACGTTGTGTTCAAGCGCGGATTGCGCTGGGCGCCGTTCCGTTCCGTGGCTAGTTGGTATCTTTGGCGGGCCTGCGATCTGGCGAGAAACAGCGAACCGGCCGGACGGGCCTAAAATAGCAAGACGGCCGGACTCATTCGCGAGTCCGGTCGACGATGGGAATTATTCATGCCGCCAACAAAGCGTTTCGTCTGCATTCACGGTCATTTTTATCAGCCGCCCCGCGAAAACCCGTGGCTTGAGACGGTAGAGACTCAAGACTCCGCCGCGCCCTACCACGACTGGAACGAGCGGGTGTGCGCGGAGTGCTACGCCACCAACGGCGCGGCTCGCATCGTCAACAACAAGAACCAGATCACGCGCATTGTGAACAACTACGCGCGCACCAGCTTCAACTTCGGCCCCACGCTGCTGAGCTGGCTCAAGGAAAACGCCGCGCGCACGTATCGCATGATTCTGGATGGCGAGCGCCGCAGCCGCAAAAACTTCAAGGGCCACAGCTCGGCCATGGCGCAGGTCTACAACCACGTCATCATGCCGCTGGCCAATCGCGCAGACCGCATCACGCAGATCCGCTGGGGCATCGCCGATTACGAATCCCACTACGGCCTGCCGCCGGAAGGCATGTGGCTGGCCGAGACTGCCGCCGACACCGACACGCTGGAACTGCTGGCGCAGCACGGCATCAAGTTCACTATCCTGGCGCCGCACCAGTGCAAACGCATTCGATTGTTGAAGGACGGGAACGACTGGACCGACACACCCAACGCCAACGTGGACACCATGCGTCCCTACGTGATGCGCTTTGAGTCCGGCGTTTCCATCGCCGTCTTTTTCTATGACGGTCCCACGTCGAGGGCGATTGCATTTGAGGGCCTGCTCAACTCCGGCGAAAATTTTGCCGGGCGCCTCAAGGCCGGCTTCAAAGACACGCCGCAGCCGCAACTGGTTCACGTAGCCACCGATGGCGAATCGTATGGCCATCACCACAGGCACGGCGAAATGGCGCTGGCCTATACGCTGCGCCTGCTGGAGCAGGATAAAACCGCGCGCCTGACCAACTACGGCAGCTACCTGGCGCAGGTGCCGCCCGAATACGAGTGCCAGATTGTCGACAATACCTCGTGGAGCTGCGCGCATGGCGTGGAGCGCTGGCGCTCCGATTGCGGCTGCAGCAGCGGCAAGCCGGGATGGAACCAGGTATGGCGCGGACCGTTGCGCCTGGCGCTCGACGAGCTGCGCGATGCGTTGATTCCCTTTACCGAAAAGGCCGGGGCCGAGCTGTTCAAAGACGTCTGGGCCGCGCGCGACGCTTACATCCACGTGGTGATCGATCGCAGCGTGGATTCCGCGGATCTGTTCTTTGAGCAGCATCAGCGCCATCCGCTCAGCGAGCCGGAACGCGTTCGCGCCCTGGAGCTGATGGAAATGCAGCGCCACACCCAGCTCATGTACACCAGCTGCGGCTGGTTCTTCGATGACATTTCAGGAATCGAGACGGTGCAGATTATCGCCTATGCGGCGCGCGTGCTGCAACTGGCGCAAACGCTCTTCGGCATGGACGCCGCTCCGCTGGAGCCCGGGTTTCTGGCGCACCTGGCCCAGGCACGGTCAAACGTGGCCGGCGCTGTGGATGGCGCGCACATTTACAAGGACAAGGTGTTTACCCTGCAGCTTGGCCTGGAACAGGTGGCGGCCCACTATGCCATCAGTTCCATCTTCTCCTCGTTTGCCGAGGAGACTGAGCTGTTCTGCTACAACGTGCGCCGCATCTCCTATGACAGCTACACGTCAGGCCGCGGCCGCCTGGCGTTGGGTCGCGCCCACATTTCCAGCGCCATCACCGGGCAGCAGCAGAGCTTCTCGTTTGCCGTGCTGCACTTTGGCGATCAGAACATCACTGCCGCGGTGAAAGTCTACGACGAGGCCGAGGCGGCCAGCTTCGACACGTTTGCTCAGGAAGCCGCGGCACATGTGCTGCGCGCCGATTTCCCCGAGGTGATTCGCCAGCTCGACCGCTTCTACGGCCACGTGGATTATTCGCTCACGTCGCTGTTTACCGACGAACAGCGCCGCATCGTGCAGCTGATTCTCAACTCCACGCTGCGGAACATTGAGAGCTCGCTCACCACCATCTACGAGGATCACGCCAGCCTGCTGCACTTCCTCTCGCAAGCAGGACTGCCCAAGCCGCCGGCCCTCACGCTGGCTGCGGGATTCGCCGTGAATGCCGGTCTGCGCCGCGCACTCGAGGGCGATCCCATCGACCATGCGATGCTGCGCTCGTTCCTGTCGCTGGCCAAGGCCGACCAGGTGCAGCTCGAGACCGCCACGCTTTCTTACATCGCCGATCAGCGCATGAAGCGCGCCATGATCGAGCTGCAAATGTCCTCGGGCTCGCTTGAAATGCTGGACCGCGCATTGACCCTCTCGCGCATCATGGTCGAACTGCCCTTCGAGCTGAACCTGTGGCAGGCACAGAACATCTGGTATGAAGTCCTGCGCACGTCGAGCTATGGGCTCACGGCGCTCACGGCCGACGACCGCCCGCGATGGGACAAGGACTTCGCCGAACTGGGAACGTGCCTCTCCATCGATACCACGGCCATCACGTCGCAGGATCTTGCCGTGGTGACGACGAGAGACTGACGTTTAACTGCGCCAGTGCAGCTCCACCGGCCCATCCAGCGGATGTTTCGGCGCGGGTGCCCCAGGTCTCGCTTCTGAGACCTGGGAATTGGACCCCGCCTCCAGCCGCGCCTGCTTCAGCGCGAAGTACCACTTGGCCGGCTTGTCGGCGTCGTCGATCAACATCAGGCTGGGATTGTGCTTCAGTCCCTCGGCCTGCTGAATCATCGTCACCTGGTCCTGGCGCACAAACTTCGCGCCGAAAAACTTCGCGATCGGCGTCACAAACGGCACGTGGTAAAAGACGTTCCATGCGGCCACGACATCGATGCGGCAGGTGGAACCCGTCACAGGCGTCACCGTGGTCAGGCTTGAAAACCATTTGTCGCCGCAGCGGATCGTCTCCGTGCGACGGTTGGGCAGGACGAAGTCGATGGTCGTCTCGACCGGCTTCCCATACACGCCCAGCAGCTTGTAAGGCGCGGAGTTGCCGCTGGGCGCATGGGCGCTCATGCGGAAGCCCTCGGGTATCGGCTCGAAGCGCTTGGTCTTTTCGCGGATGCTGGCCCGTGAACGCCACCACCATGCCTGGTGCACAAACGGGCCATGCGCCGGGTCCATCAGGCCGATTATGCCGTGGTCAACGTTGCAGGGCAGGTCGGCGGTGAGAAACGCGGTGCGATAGCGCGAGCCAAACTTCGCCAGCTCCGGCACGGGCCTGCGCTCCCCGCCTTCACTTTTTCTGCCGCTTCCAGGGCCCGGAATATAGACCCATGCATGCCCATCGCGCTCTTCGCAGGGAAACGCCGTGGCAAAGATGCGCGTGGCGTCGAGCCGGTCGTGACTGCTGAGCGAGGGAATCAGTGCGCACTGGCCGCTGCACGGTTCAAACTCCCAGCCGTGGTAGCGGCAGGTGACGCGCTCGCCGTCAAACCAGCCCACGCTCAGCGGAATGCCGCGATGCGGACAACTGTCGCGCAGCGCGAACACGCGTCCGTCGCTGCGCCTTCCCAGCACCAGCGGAATGTCGAGCAGCATGGCCGTGGTCAGCTTGCCCCCGCGCAATTTTTCGGTGCGCAGCGCCGGGTACCAGTCGTCGTAAATGAGTGTGGCAGTCGGGCCCTGGATGGGCGTGCCGGCTTCTGATGTGGTCACAAACGGCATTTGGCCTCACGATAGCATTGTGGCCACGGCCGATGCCAACGGCGCAGCTTCTACACGCTGCTCAATTTGCCATCTTTCACATGAAAGCGTTCTCCGCGCCAGACGATGGTGTTGCCGGCGAAGCCCGCCGCCCACAGCCCCATGGCCAACCCATCGCGCAGGGGCAGCAGCCAGAGATTGGCAATCACCTGGTGGTCGCCCAGCACCTCCGCGCCGACCGTCATGGCCAGCGAGAGCCGCAGAAAAAAGCAGAGGCCCAGCAGCCACAGGCTCACGGGGCTCAGGCCGCTGGCCAGCACATTCAGCAGCGCCCAGCCGAGGCCGTGGGTAAACACCAGGCCGGCGGCGCCCCACGGGCTGACGTCGCGCACGGTTCTGATCCAGCGCAACTGGTGATCGACGAAACCGCACCAGCCGTAGGCAGGCACGCCGGTCTCGACTACGTCGGCCGAGAGCGCCACCCGGTATCCGGCGCGGAAAAGGCGCGCGCCCAGTTCGAAGTCGTCGGCGAGATAGTCGGCCAGTGGCACAAAGCCGCCTACGCGGTCGAGCGCCTCGCGGCTGATTGCCAGCGTGGAACCGAGCCCGTATTGCAGCCCGCCGCCGAGCAACCACGAGAGCAGCACGCCGGAGTGAAAATCGGTGGCGATGCCCAGCGCCTCAAGCCGCGATGGCAATGTGCCATGGGCGCGGCCGCGATAGAGCGCCGTAACCAGCCCCACCGGCGGATCGGTCCTCCCCGTGCCGCTGGCAGAGGAATGGCCTGCCTGCCCGACAGGCGCAAAATGCGCCATCACCCGTTCAAGGTAGCGCGGCGAGACGGTGATATCGGAGTCGTTGATGAGCAGGAAATCGTGGCGGGCGTGCGGCGCAAGCTGGATGAGGGTACTGACCTTGCCATTGGTTCCCAGCCGCGCCGGGCACTCGATGAGGCGGATCATCCGTTCGGGAAACTCATGCTGCAGCTGCTCCACGGCCGCCGCAGCGGGATCGGCCAGGGAAGACACCCCGAACAGCAACTCATAGTCGCCCGCGTAGTTCTGGCGGCAATGGCTGCGGAAGGCATCGATCATGCCGGGATCGAGCCCCTTGAGCGACTTGAGGATGGTGACGCCGGGAGCGAAGGGGGCCAGCTTGGTGCGCCGCTTCAGCAGGAACACGCGTGCGGCAAGGATGGCAGCCAGAAAATACCCCATCCCCGCCACGGTCAGCACCGTGGTTACCAGCTCCACGGCCTGGGCCAAAGCGTGCGGCATACCAGTGTCAGTGTAGCGCGGCGAAAGGCGGAAGGCAGGGAANNTTCCCTATTCCCTGCTCTTAAATATGGCAGCTCGCCTGGCCGCGCTTCTCCAGATACTTCTGGTGGTACTCCTCGGCGCGCCAGAAGGTCTGTGCCGGTTCCACCCTGGTGACAATCCGCTTGGGTTTGAAGCGTCCATCGGCCGTAAGTTGTTCGATTTTGGCCTTGGCCTGCGCTTCCTGCTCTGGCGAGTGGAAGAAGATGGCCGAGCGGTACTGCGCGCCCCAATCTGGCCCCTGGCGGTTCAACGTGGTGGGATCGTGAAGCGAAAAGAACGCGTCCAGCAACTGATCAAAGCTCACCTGCTCCGGGTCGAAGTCCAGTTCCACCACTTCCGCGTGTCCGGTCTGGTCCGTGCACACGTCCTTGTAGGTGGGCTGCTGCAGCGAGCCGCCCTCATAGCCAGCCGCCGTGGCCTTGACTCCAGGGAGCGCAGCAAACGCCGCCTCTACGCCCCAGAAACATCCCGCACCAAATGTCGCATTTTCAATACCCATGCCAGTAGAGATGCGCGCGGAGCCCGTTCGGTAACAAGATTCGCCAGCCCTCCGGCAGCCCTTGTAGCTCAGACCTCAACCGCGCAAAAGGAACGCCTGAAGGCGCCCCATTGGAAAGCAGCGGGGGCGCCCATGTCCGGCGGATTTAATGCCGTTTTCCGCCGGGGCGAGGACTTGACTTCTTTCCGCCCGCGCTGCGGCTTCCGCCCGCCGGCGGCCGGGATTTGCCCCCGGATGCCGGCTTGCCCGCGCCGAAACTGGGCTTGGGCTTCCAGCCGGTTTTGCTTGCGGGCCTGCCGGACTTGTTGTTGGGCCGCGCCCCTCCGGCGCGGGGAATCCCCGAGCTGGTGGTGTACGGACGCGCCAAGCCACTCTCTCCACGCGGCGGCCGGGCCGATCCGGTAGGCCGTGCCCCGGACCGAGGCGGACCACTCGCACGCCTTGTGCCCGTGCCTTCGAATTTGGGTTTATCGAAGCGTGGTTTATCGAAACGGGGTTTGTCAAAACCGGGCTTGTCATAGCGGGGGCGATCGGACTGTGTACGAGCCGCTGGCCGTTCCGTGCGGGGTCCCGAAGGACGGGGCCGGTCGAAACGGGGCCGATCCGTACCAGTTCGGTCTGAGCCAGTCCGGTTAGAACCGGCGCGGTCAAATTTCGGCCGGTCGAAGGTGGCCCGATCAACCCTGGGCGGTGCGGAACTGGACCGCGGCGGCCGGCGCGTTTCTTCACGGCTCGGCTCGATTGCCTCGATGCGCAGGCCCGATGGACGTCTCTCGCCCGGTTCGATGGTTGGTTCCGGCGGGATGACATCACGACGGGGCCCTGCCGGGCGCTGACTTGCCGGGCGCTGATAGGCTGGCTTGTCGCCGCCGCCGGTCTTGTTCCATGCCGGTTTGGCTCCGAAGGTACGGCCCGCGCCCGTGCGACCGCGTCCTGCCCCGCCCGGTGCGGATGTGTTCTGGCCGCCGCGATAGGCGCCGCGGCGGTCTTCTCCGCCCTCGCCTGCCCCGCCCTCGGCAGCATTGAAACGCGCTGGGGGCCGGGCGGTGGTGCGGTCGTCTTTTTTCCATGCCGGCCGCGTTGGCGCAAATTTGCCGGGACCGGGCTTGCCTGTCCCGAACTGACCGGCGTCGGGCTTTCGTGGAGCGAATTTACCGGCAGCGGGTCTGCCCGCGTCGAACCTCTGGGGAGCAGCGCCGGTGCGTCCCGCAGCCGGACGGTAGCCTTCACCCGGCGGCCGCGTGGGGCGAAACGGCTTGGCCTGTTCCCGATCGCCCNNGTGCGCAGCTTGCCGTCGGCCGCCTTCCGCAGCAACTCCAGCTCTCCGGGCTCCAATTCGCGCAGGTGGCCGGGTTCCTGGTCCAGCACCAGCGGTCCGTAGCCCACGCGGCGAATCTTCTCCACGAAGTGGCCAATCTCCTCAAACATCTTGCGCAACTCGCGGTTGCGGCCCTCGATCAGCACCACCTCGTACCAGGGGTTGTCGCCCTGGCGTACCTGGCGAACTCGTGCCGGCGCCGTGCGCACGCGTCCTGAGCCGGGCTTGCCCTTTTCGATGGCGACGCCGCCGCGCAGCACTTCCAACTGGTCCTCGGTGGGCTGGCCGCTTACCTTCACCAGGTAGGTCTTCTCCACTCCCGAGGCGGCCTTGGTCAGCTTGTTGGCCAGTTCGCCATCGTTGGTCACCAGTAGCAGGCCCTCGGTCTGGTAGTCGAGACGCCCCACCGGGTAGAGCCGCTCCGGCATCTTCTCAAAAAACTGCATCACCGTGGGCCGGCGTTCGGGATCCTTCACCGTGGTCACGAAGCCCTTGGGTTTGTTCAGAATGAAGTAGCGCAGCCGCTCCGCCCCGTGCAGCAGCTTGCCGTCTACGCGAATGTGATCGCGTCCCGCATCGGCCTTGGTGCCCAGCTCGGTCACGATCTTGCCGTTTACCTGCACCCGGCCCTCTTCGATCATCGTCTCGGCGCTGCGCCGGCTCGCGACACCAGCTTGCGCCAGGATCTTCTGCAGCCGCTCGAGCTTGGCCGGTGGACGCGGCTTGGGAGTAAACTCCGCCTCGGCTTCGTCCTCTACTTCTGTCTCGCCTTCTTCCTCTTCCTCTTCTTCCTCGTCCTCATCCCCGTCTTCGTCCGAATCAGATTCGTCCTCGCTCAGCTCCTCGTCCTGGGCGTCGTCTTCATCTTCCGCGTGCGGATGCGCGTCATCGTCGGATGCGGCGTCAAAGGTGTCGGCGGCTTGCGCTTCCACCTCCGCTTCGCCGTCGTCGGGCACGGCGGGGCTCTCGGCCTGCATGCGGTGTTCCGCTTCCTTGTCGAGCGCAGACTCTGACTTCTCCTGGAGCGTGGGCTCCTGCGGTTCCTGTTTCAGCTCGACGTTTTTCGGATCGACGTTCTCAGGGGGATTCTGCGGGGCAATGCCGGTTGATTCGGGAGTCGTGGTCTCAGCGCTCTTCTTTGCTCTCTTCGCCATGGGGAATTGTCTCGGTTTCTGCCTGCGTGTTGGAATCGGGCTCAGCGGGCGCGCCCTCGTTGGTAGTGCGTTCGGCCATCTCGGCCGGGGTAGTCTCGGCTGCCATCACGGCGGTCGAATCCGTAGACGTTTCCTGTGTTTCTTCAGTCGCCGGCGCGTCTTCTTCCATCGCCAGCGCCTCTGCAGCTTCGGTAGCCTCGGCAGTCTCTCCAGCCAGCTCCACACCGCTTGGGGAGTTGGATTCCAGATCCGACTCCTCATTTGCTTCGGCCTCGGAGAGGGTCTGGTCGGCCTGCGTCGCTTCCGGCTCCATTTCCTCCTCCATCTCGATGGCCGCCATCTTTTCAAACTCCTCCATCGAAGGGAGCTCGGCCACATCCTTCAGTCCAAAGCGAAGCAGGAATTCCCTGGTGGTCTTGTAGAGAATCGGCCGCCCGATCACCGGTTTGCGCCCGGCGGTCGCAATCAGCTTGCGCGCCAGCAGCGACCCCAGCACGCCAGCCGATTCCACACCGCGAATATCGTTCACCTCCGGCGCGGTCACCGGCTGCTTGTAGGCGATCACGGCCAGGGTTTCGAGTGCCGGCAGCGACAGCTTCATGGCCGGCTTCAGGCTCTTCACAAACAGGCGCACGGCGTCGTGGCACTCCGGTTTGGTGGCCATGCGATAGCCGCCCGCGATCTCGCGAACCTCAACGCCGCGGCCATCGGAGGCCGTGCTGGCAATCAGCTCGTCGAGCAGCTGTTTCAATACCCCCTTCACCTCGCGGTCGCGTTGGCGGGCCAGGCGCCGGGCCTCGGCTTCAGCATCGACAACGGGGGCCGCCGGAGCTTCCGTAGCTCCCTCGGCTGCCTGCGCGACAGATTCAGTATCTTCAGCGGCACCTGGTTCTCGATCTGGTGTGACGGAGACTGTCTCTGGAGCTGTCTCCGGTGGCGTGTCAACCGCGCCTGGCGTCTCCACGGGCTCGGCGGCGGGCTCAGGGGCAGCGGCTTCCGGGGGACGGTCGGCATACACTGCGGGCGAATCTTCCAGCCCCAGATATTCGAGGCCTTCGGACAGCAAGGGCAATGGCTGCCCGATTTCCGGCGTCTGGCCGGCGACCTCAGCGGCCAGCTCGGCAGCGGCGGCGGCTTGCTCAGCCTTCCAGTCCAGTGCGTCGGCGGCAAACAAGGCGGCGAGCTGGGTCAGCGTGACCGGCTCTTCCGCGGCGTAAATAACAGCTTCCAGCTTTGCTTTCAGGCTCATTCTTGAATAGGTACCTTAAGTATCGTACCGGAACCGAGGCTGTCTGCGCGCCCCCGGGATCACGTGCGTGGCCGGACATGCGAATTCCTGAAAGAAAAAGGGCGTCCGTTTGACCCGGACGCCCCGCTAAATCGGCGCACTGCAAAGCTTGAGCGAGCCAGTTCCTTCAACACCGGCTCAGGAAATACGTCGAAAGAGCCAGAACAGCAGCCCGGACAGAAGAGCCGCCGCTGGAAGTGTGAACACCCACGCCGCCGCGATGTTACGGATGGTTGAGACTTGCAGTCCGCTGCGGTTGGCCGCCATGGTGCCCGCCACGCCCGAGCTCAGCACGTGCGTCGTACTCACCGGCAGCCCGAAATTGTCGGCGGCAAAGATGGTGCCCATCGCCACCAATTCGGCGCACGCGCCCTGCGCGTACGTCAGATGCTCTTTGCCGATCTTTTCGCCCACCGTGACCACAATGCGTTTCCAACCCACCATAGTACCCAGACCCAGCGCCAACGCCACGGCTACCTTCACCCATCCGGGGATGAACTTGGTGGCCTTGTCCACCTTGCCCTTGTAGTTGGCCAGGGCGGCGGACTCGTCCGGGGTGAAGCTGGGGGTATGGTTCTTCTGCATCAGGCGCAGCGCTTCGCTGGCGACGTACATGTCGTTGCGAACGTTGGTCTGATCCTTCGGCGGGACAGACTTGAATTCCTT
Organism: Acidobacteriaceae bacterium; assembly: GCA_003151435.1. Taxonomy (GTDB): domain Bacteria; phylum Acidobacteriota; class Terriglobia; order Terriglobales; family Acidobacteriaceae; genus Telmatobacter. The sequence continues at coordinate 9,180 of PLXP01000121.1, read as the reverse complement.
GTAGAGGGCCACTTCGTGGTTCAGGTCCTCAACCAGTTCACGCAATGCCAGGATAGTGTCCGGCTGTATCTTCTTGGTGCGGATATAGTCCGTGACCTCAGAGCGCGCATCGGCCCCCAATATTCCGGTGGTGTCCACGTGCCGGTCGAGAATGCGTCCTGCCTGCTCCGAGGCGGCGATAAAGTCCTGCACGTCGTGGGCAGAAACCGCATGGTTCAGCGCATAGGCCGTGGGCACCGTGCCGATGAGGATCAGCATGATCAGCCCCATCCCTTTTTGCCCGTCGTTGGAGCCGTGAAAGAAGCTGACGCCCGTGCAGGTGAGCACCAGCAAGGCGCGAATAGGCCACGGTGGAGGCGTGTTGTCTTTGGGCGCTTCATACAGCGCGGGATACTTGACCAGCGCCTTTGAGAGCAGGAAGAGCAGAGCCGCGCACCCAAAACCGACGATGGGCGAAATGAGCAGGACCTTGAAGACCTTGGTGGCCTGCTCCCAATCCACCCCGGAGGTTCCGGTATGCGCATTGATCAATTGGTTGGCCAGGCCTACGCCGATGATGGAACCGACCATGGTGTGCGAACTGGAGGCAGGCAGCCCGAGCCACCACGTCCCCAGGTTCCACAGGATGGCAGCGATGAGCAGCGCAAAGACCATGGCAAAGCCGGCTCCCGAGCTGACCTGGAGAATGAGTTCCACCGGAAGCAGCGTGATCACGGTGAAAGCCACCGCACCGCTCGAAGCCAGGACTCCGGCCAGGTTCCACATGCCCGACCAGACCACAGCGAAGTTAGGTTCCAGCGAATGGGTGTAGATGACGGTGGCCACCGCATTGGCCGTGTCGTGAAAACCGTTCACGAACTCGAAGCCGAGGGCGATGAGCAAAGCCAGCGCCAGCAGCAAGTAAGGCCAGATGCTGACGATCACGATGTTGCCCAGGTCCTGGGCAATGTGGAAGCCAATGTATCCCAGGCCGCCCAAAAGCGCCACCAAGACGATTGAACTGCTGAGCCACGCAGACGGTTTCTTCATTTTGCGATCAAGAAGCGACGCCCCCGGTGGAGGCGCAGCGACCGTGGTTGCCATATCGGCCATGGAAATCTCCAGGTTTTTGGGATGGGAAGAGCTGCCTGGCGAGCGGAGGGGAAAGCTGCCAGACTAGCAACCGATATAGGAGGGCGATGAATGGATGATGAACTGATTTTGAAAGATCGGGGAACTTGTTCACGCGGCGGCGCCAAATCATGCAAGTGATTCAAATCACATACTTCGTGCAGGGCATTGCCTATAACGTCATCAACTGGCCAGTTCTCCCACTCGCTCAGGGCGGGATTCGTGGATCGTACCGATGACCTTCCAAAATGGGCTTGCGGACGGTTTCAGGAATGCCTAGCTTTTTGGGCAATCCCCAGCATTCTTTGTCGTTGCAGGAAGATCGCCCCTGCCGATAATGAGCTTTGGCGTCCGACCAGGCTCTGGGAGCTAGCACCCACAGAAGCGCCATTGGTAGTGCACGCCGATACCGGGAGAGTTTATGCCACTTCTCAACGAAGCAACGCAGAGCAAGGCTTCTTCCTGGCCCATGACGGTCGGAGCAGAGGGGATTGCCGTTGCGCAGTTCGCCCGCTGCGGATTCGACGTCCTGGTTCAGTCCGGCCACGACAAACCCTGGTATGACCTAGTGGTCACTAAAGCAGGAAACCTGCTGAAAGTCTCGGTTAAACCCAGCGAGGATGGCACCTGGAGCCTGACGCAATCGTACCTGCGCCGTGCGGCGGAGCTGAGCGGGAAAAAGTCAGATTGTCATGGGGCCATTGACCTGTGGCTCGACAACCACGGCTCCCGCACCGTGTGTTGCCTAGTTCAGTTTAGAGGGGTGGCGATCGACCAGTTGCCGCGCATCTATCTGGCCTCGCCCGCGGAGATCGCACAGAGAATGCGAGACACTGCGGACAGGCTGGGCCATTCCACACTTTACGAGCGGTATGAGTGGGCCTCTTCGGAAAGCAGCTCAAAGACGGCCGAGACCCTGCCGGAAAACTGGCGGTTCTCCCACGGGCGCATCCAGGAGCTTCTCCATCGCGAATCGGCGGAAGTTTTCGCGGTGCCGACGAAGTTCGCCAGGAATCATTCTCCGTCGCGTGTCTGGCCGGTTTCAGCCGATGCGACGCGGAAGATCCCGATGGAAGTCGCTCTGACGGCCTGATTGCATCTGCATTAAAAAGTGAGGCGGCTGTTGAGCGGCTGCTCTGGACATCTGCCTTCGCCAGCGCTCAGGACATTTGCCGGAAAATCCAGTAGAGCATGCCGGAGAGCAGGGCAGCGGCCGGAAGCGTGAACACCCAGCCCGCCGCAATGTTGCGAACCGTTGAGAGGTGTAGTCCGCTGCCGTTGGCGGCCATGGTGCCGGCCACTCCTGAGCTGAGTACGTGCGTCGTGCTCACCGGCAGTCCGTAGACGTCTGCGAGCCGGATCGTGAGCATCGCCACCATTTCAGCGCAGGCACCCTGCGCATAGGCCAGATGCTGCTTGCCGATCCGCTCACCCACTGTAACCACAATGCGTTTCCAGCCGACCATGGTGCCCAGGCCCAGTGCCAGCGCGACCGCCACTTTGACCCACCCGGGAATATACTTCGTAGACTTGTCAACCTTGCTTTTGTAGTTCTTCAGGACCGTGTGCTCAGCCGGAGTAAAGGCCGGGTTGTTGGCCTTCTCCATCAGGCGCAGAGCTTCACTGGCCACGTACATGTCATTGCGGACATTGGCCTGATCCTGCGGGGGAACCGATTTGAATTCCCGGTAGAGAGCAACTTCGTGGTCCAGATCCTCCACCAGTTCGCGCAGCGCCAGAATCGTGTCCGGCCGCAACTGTTTGGTGCGGATGTAGTCGGTGACTTCAGCGCGGGCATCGGCTCCCAGAATGCCGCTGGGGTCCACATGCTTGTCCAGAATGTGCCCGGCCTGCTGGGAGGCGGCAATAAAATCCTGGACTTCCCTGGGGCTTACGGCGTGGTTCAGCGCGTATGCCGTCGGAATGGTTCCAATGAGGATGAGCATGATAAGCCCCATCCCCTTTTGTCCGTCGTTGGAGCCGTGGTAGTAGCTGACTCCCGTACATGTAAGCACCAGCAGGGCGCGAATGGGCCACGGAGGAGGTGTGTTGTCTTTAGGCGCTTTGTAGAGGGTGGGGTACTTGATGAGCCACTTGAACAGCAGGAACAACAACGCGGCGCCGCCGAAGCCGACCACCGGAGAGATGAGCAGAACCTTGAAGACCTTGGTGGCCTGCTCCCAGTCCACTCCCGACGTTCCGGTGTGCGCATTGAGCAACTGATTGGCGATGCCCACGCCGATGATGGATCCCACCATGGTGTGCGAACTCGACGCTGGAAGGCCGAGCCACCACGTGCCCAGATTCCACAGGATGGCTGCAATCAGCAGCGCGAACACCATGGCAAACCCGGCTCCCGAGCTCACCTGGAGGATGAGGTCGACCGGCAACAAAGTAATCACGGCGAAGGCTACAGTGCCGGACGAAGCCAGCACGCCCGCCAGGTTGCAAAGCCCCGACAACACCACCGCGACGTTGGGCTCAAGCGAGTGCGTGTAGATCACGGTGGCTACCGCATTGGCCGTGTCGTGGAATCCGTTGACGAATTCAAAACCGAGCGCGATCAGCAGCGCCAATCCCAGCAGAAAATAAGGCCAGACACCGGTTCCCCGCACCGCGGAAAGGTCTTTCGACACATGGAACACGATGTAGCCGAGGCCGCCCGCCAAGGCCAGCAGAAACAGGGCGATGCCGCGCCGGCTGGTGCGAGGCTTGATCTTGCGATCGAGCAGCGTTGCGACCTGCGGGACCGGTTCAACAAGCGTCGCCAGATCGGCCATCACACGGCTCCAGACCCGCCGCCAGACATGCTGCGGCGCGCAGAGCCGGACCCTGCAGACTCAATGGAAGTAGATATGAAATAGAGATGGATCAAGCGGGAGGTAGAGAAACTTGGGCCAAATAAAAAGGCGTCCATAAAACCCCAACAACTGCATCACAACGCAGTTGTTTGTTGAGCGAATCCTGAGGAAGGGTGTCCGCTACATTGATTTTACACGGGATACCGGGGGTGGGGGAAATTCGCAGCGAATCGCATCAACGGCGAACGGTTACTTTTCCATCGCGTGCTGGGCGAACCAGAGGGCCAATTCGCGTTCAGTGATCTCACCCGCCGCAAGTCTCAGAAAGGTCAGACAGGCGTCTTCCTGGCTCGCAGTCACCGGAAACCCGTTGAACTCCAGGAAGACGAACGCAACCTGCATCGCAGCTCGCTTATTTCCATCCACGAAAGGGTGATTGCTTGAAATCCCGACGGCGTATGCCGCAGCCAGTTCCGCCATGCTCACTGGATTTTCGGCATAGGCGAAAAGGTTTTTGGGGCGGCCCAAGGCAGAGTCAAGCAGACCGCGGTCCCGCACGCCATCTGAGCCACCAAAGAGGGCAATCAGTTGCGCGTGAAACGCCAGGGCTTCGATTTCGCGAATCCAGACGGGCTCTTTCACCTACTCCGCCAACTTTTTGAATGCGTCGCGATAACGCCGAATGACGCTCTCGGCCACTTCCATTTTGGCGCCGAATTCTCCGTCGTACGGACTGATTTGAAATCCTGCGGGGGTTTCGTTCAGGTAGAGCGTGTCACCCTTCTGAACGTTCAAGCGCGCCAGGGTCTCTTTAGGCAAAATGATGCCGGCGGAGTTGCCGATGGAGATGATCTTTGCGGTTGCGGCCATTGGAAACTCTCCTAACGGGGCCTATTATAACTCAAGTTATAACGTCTCTACCGCCAATCATCCTGCGCGTTCATCGCGGTGTCGTTCATTACCGCGTCGAACCCGGCCTGCTTCTTGATGAAGATCTCGCTGAAAGCCCGGTCCTGGCGCAGCAGAATGGCCTGCATCCGCACTAACTCCAGCAGTGCCAGGAACATGGCAACGAGCGCCCGCTCCGACTTGGAATGGCTCAGCAGCTTGCGCAGGGCAATGGGCTTGTCTTCCATGGTGAGCCGGCGACCCAGGAACTGGATCATCTGGCCCACGGTCACCGAATCGTCCCGCACGTTGAAGGTCGGGCGCTTGCGTATCCGGTCGAGAATGTCGCGGAAGATGCGCACCAGGTCGTCCGTGTCGGCGGCAATCTCCGGCTCCGCGGAGGCATCGTCCTTGAACTCGCGCATGCCGGGGTTGGTCCAGGTTGCAGCTTCCAGCATCTGCTTCTGCTGCAGCATCTGGGCGGCATTTTTAAAGCGCTCGTGCTCCAGCAGGCGCTCCACCAGTTCGCGGCGGGGATCTTCGGCCGCATCGTCCGGACCCGACGGCGCCCGTGGCAGCAGCATCTTGCTCTTGATGTGAATCAGCAGCGATGCCGTGTAGATGAACTCACCGGCCACGTCAATGTCTCCAGCCTTGAGCTGGTTCACGTAGGCCAGGAATTGCGCGGTGATCTTCGCAATCGGAATGTCGTAGATATCGATGTCCTGCTTGCGGATCAGGTCGAGCAGCAGGTCGAGCGGCCCGTCGTAAACCTGCCCCACGAACACTGAGAAAGGCGACTCCTGCGTCTCCTCCCCCTGCTTCTTCGCCTTCGCGGCCGGCTTTGTGGTGGTCTTTTCCTGTGGAACCGGCTTGGAAGTCAGCACCAGCTTTGGCGCCGACGGACCCGCATGATGGGTGTCCTCGCCCCCAGCCTTCCCGTCGTCGGCCTTGAGGGGCGCAGCGTCGGGTTCCGCAGGCGGGTCGGCACGTGGAAGCTCATCGGGATCGGGGTCAGGCCCTGCGGGTGGACCGGGATGCGGATCGCGGTCCGGCTCCGGGTCAGGATCTTCCGGGTGGGGGTCGGGATCAGGTTCCGGCTCGGGCTCGAGGCCGGGCGTAGGGTCGGTCACGGGCGCAGGTCCGGGCTGAGGCTCCTGCACCGGGCTCCCGGCAGCGATTTCTTCAGCCGAATTTGGGACTTGATCAATCACACATGTCTCTATTTCTAGATGCATTATTTCCGGGCGGTCTTACTGTGCGGACCGAAGCGCCGGGTGCCCATCCTTTTCGCGCCTTCTGCGAAAAGGATAGGATCACCTACCGGCCCGTCTGACTGCCGGGAGTCAACTGCATGGCGGCGCGCACCTGCTCCATGGTCTGCTCCGCTCGAACACGCGCGCGGTCTGATCCGTCTTCCAGAATATCCTTTACGTCCTTGCTGGAATACTGCGCCCGCCGTTCCTGGATGGGATTCAGCACCTGAACCAGCGCATCCGCGGCCCAGCCTTTGCACTCGATGCAGCCGATGCCCGCCGAGCGGCAACCCTCATACACCTTGGCCAGCGTTTCCGGCGTCGAAAACACCTTGTGAAGGTCACCCACGGGGCACTTGTCGGGGTCGCCGGGGTCAGTGCGGCGCACGCGAGCCGGATCGGTCACCATGGTCTTCAGCTTCTTCCGAACCTCCGCCTCCGGATCGGTCAAAAGAATCGTGTTCCCGTAGCTCTTCGACATCTTGCGGCCGTCGGTGCCGGGCAGCTTGGGCGAGGGCGTCAGCAGCACCTTGGGCTCGGGCAAAACCTCTTCGCCGTTGAGCTTGTAGAACTGGTTAAAGCGCCGCGCTACCTCGCGCGTCAGCTCTACGTGTGCTGTCTGGTCATTGCCCACGGGGACGAATTGCGGCTGGTAGATAAGGATGTCAGAGGCCATCAGCAACGGATAGCCAAGGAAGCCGTAGTTGGACAGGTCCTTGCCGGTGAGGTTCTCCTGCTGCTCCTTGTAGGTGGGCACGCGCTCCAGCCAGCCCAGCGGCGTAATCATGCCCAGCAGCAGGTTCAGCTCTGCGTGCTGCAGCACCTTGCTCTGTAAAAACAGCACGGTCCGCGCCGGGTCAAGTCCGGCGGCAAGGTAGTCCAGCATCACGTCCTGGGTGTTCTGCACGATTTGTGAGGTATCAGCGTAGTCGGAGGTGAGCGCGTGCCAGTCGGCAATGAAGAAATAGCACTCGTACTGATCCTGCAGCCTGACCCAGTTGGCGAGGGCGCCCATGTAGTTGCCCAGGTGGAGCTTGCCGGTGGGACGCATGCCGCTCAAAACGCGCGGACGGGAGAAAGAAGTTACGGGTTCTGCCATTGTGCTTGTCGTTTCCAGGTTTTCGAATCCGGGATGATGCCAGGGAGAAAATGGACGTCGCTGACGAAAATCCTCAAAAATAGCCTGGTCTCATTGTACCGGCAGCCCGACGTCCCCTAACTCATTTGCTAGCTGTGGAGCAGACCCAAGTAAATCAAACTTAGCGCCGGACCCAATAGCATCCTCAAAATGTACCCGCCCACAAAAATCATCAGCAGGTAGCTAAGCCACCCGCCAATCCGGTCGTAGGTCTGCACGGCGTTGTACGGCAACATATTGCGAAGCACCCGGCTGCCATCGAGCGGCGGAATGGGAAGAAGATTGAAAAAGAGCAACGACAGATTGATCAGGATCGCCAATGTGCAAAGCATGATCAGCGGCTGGAGCTGCATGGCGCCCGCGGGTCTGAAGGTGCTTACGAACGAAGAAAGAACGACCATGTGCCCATTCGGAATCACTTTGGAAGCGATCACCAGCGCGGCGAAGGCAACCAGCACAATCAACAGATTCGAGACCGGACCGGCAAAGGTGGTCAGGTTGTCGTCGCGGGTGATTCTCTTGAAATTGCGTGTAATTACCGGCGTGGGTTTAGCCCAACCCACCAGCATGCCGCCGAAGAAGTTGAAGCCGATGAATGGGCCAAAGATCATGATCGCAGGAAACAGCAGCGTTCCGATGGGGTCTACGTGATACATGGGATTCAGCGTCACGCGTCCCTGCATCCGGGCAGTCTGGTCGCCCAATCGCGAAGCCATCCACGCGTGCGCACACTCATGAACGCAGAGCGAAAAAATGAGCACGACAAACTCGAATAAAGCTTTGATGAAGTCAGCAGACTGCAACGCGAGCTCCCATTGTCCGGAATCCTCAGGTTAGCATGTCTGCGTATTCATCCAGGATCGGTTGCTGACAGCTTTACACCCGGTCCGCCGGGAAGGTGCCCACGATCTCGCCTGCGCCCACTTTCGTCCCCGCCAGCACAATGGCGTGGCTGCCGATGCGGGCTCCAGGGCCGATCTCGGTGGGCACCAGCGTGACCTCGTCGTAGTTGTTGGGCGAGTGGGTGTGAGAATAAACGCGCGCAAACGAGCCGATGACCGCGCCTTTGCCGATGGTGATGCCGCCGCGGTCGTTCAACAGGGCCCGTTGGCGAATCGTCACGCCATCTCCGATGGACAGGTTGTAGCCATAGGTCAGGTCGATGCCATGGAAGATCCGAACTCCCGTGCCCATGTGCGCGAACAGGTGCCGGCCCAGCATGCAGCGGAAACGCAGCCCCAGCCAATGGTTGAGCCCGACAGGCGAGCGGTCGAACATCTGCCAGAACCATAGCAGCGGCTTGCGCTCATTGAATTTCTGGCGGTCGACGTCGCTGAAGTGCCCGGCTTCGAGCGTCACGTTCTCCGGGTCCAGTGACAGGCTCACCACGTTGCCGGGCAGCTCGCTGGTCAGCGTCAGGTTAAGCTTGCCCCCGTGCGGCCGCCCCAGGTAGATCTGGTAAAGCTGATCGCGGACGATCTCCGCGCGGCGTTCGGGCGAGTGGTGGCGCGTGAATTCATCGTCAAGAAACTGGATCCAACGGCGGTAAACCTCTTCGGCTTCGGGTGCGGGATGCGGGCTGCTGACCTGGTTGGGCATACGCATTGGACGATATACCACCGCACGCGGACTCATCGAATGCGGCCCAACGCAAGCAGCTCGCCAGTCCCCATCGGCAAAGCGTTATCCTAGAAGGTCCGGCGCACCCAGCAGTTCCGGGTGCCCCGCTTTTCCACGCAGTTGGTGGAAACTGTGGGAAACCAAGCCGTCCAGAGAGCCGACCGATCATGCCTGAAGAATCCGCCGCCGCAACCAGCACCGAAGCCCCCAAAACCACCGCCCCCGTAGCCACCATCGCCACACTGGGCCAGCATGAAGGCCAGTCCGTCACCCTGCGCGGATGGCTCTACAACCTGCGCGAAAGCGGCAAGCTGCTGTTTCCCATTTTTCGCGACGGCACCGGCACCGTACAGGGCGTAGCCCACGT
>PLXP01000037.1 GCA_003151435.1 Acidobacteriaceae bacterium | reverse complement strand
CGTTAGGTTCCTATCGGGACTGCCCGCGCGAGATGACGGACAGTCGGAGTAATTTCTCCGGGCAGTTTCGATAGGATCGTTTGAAGTGAGCCGCTGCGGTTTGCGGCGGACGCGGTGATCTACTGACTTCTATGGGATTTCAATTGTAGGCATATCATTACAGGGCACTTGCTTAGAAACAGCGTGTCGCTCGCACGTGCCACAACGGTGATATTCGTGACCAGCCTAGTATAGCCACCAGCCTAGATTCTGACCAGACGCCGTGAAGCACATCGTCGCCCACGCGGCAGCGTCCGCCGCGCAGCGGCTTAGTACTACAGTTGCAGATGGCGATTGCGGAGAGAGCAGGGGGTTTTAACCCCCTGAAAACAGGCCCAAATCTCGGGGCCTTTAGGCCCGGATCGAAGCCTTCTGAGCAAATACAACTGTAGTATTAGTTCAAACGCCTCAGGGTCCTGGAATGAAATTAGGACGATAGAGCGTCTTCTTCAGGCGATTGGCACCCGCTTCCGAATGACTGTAACCGGAACAATCATGTTACCGGGCGCTGGTTGCCAGCCGAATCGTTTACGCCATTGCCTCCGGAACGCTGCGCAGGTTCGCCTTTGGACTGCGTTTCGTGTGCGAGATCTGCGCTTGATCCGAACGACTTGTGAGCGAACTCCATCGGCCAGAGGCAGGACGGGCGGCGATCTTCCCGACCGCGTTCCGCCAGGGGTTCCCTCGACTTTGCCGGCACACGGTTCGCACACCGGCAAACGCGCGAATCGCGAAACAAGCGTTGATACGGTTTGGTCTGGCTGATGCCGGATCAGCAGCCCAATGTCGGCACGCGCCAGTCATCCCGCAGCGAGGTTGAATCGAGCATGCCGAAGCCTACGGCGTTTGCCAGGAGTAATCCGCGATCCATGCGATACGGGCCACCCGCCCGGAGGATGAACGATGGGAGTGGCCGCCCCTCGGACCGGTGAAACAATTGCTGCGACGCCTCACATCCTCGCCGATCACGCATAATTAGAGCGACGGAGAGATCCAACAATGTCTAGCGGAATCGTCCAGAAACCGACCCCGGAACAGGAAGAACTCAACCGGAAGCGCGAGGAGTTGGGCGCTGTCCGCGCAATGTTGGCCGAGCGCGAACTGGAACTGGCCGATTTTCGCGCCCAGTTAAAAAGCTTCGAGGGCCGCTACCTGCGACAGGTCGGCGTTCTTTATGCTGAAATGGACGACTTGGACGCTCGCGTTGCCGAGCTTGAGGCTTCGCTGGAGAGTTCCGCTAACGCCCGTCAGCGCGCAGATCGGGCTCGGAAGCGTGCAGACGAAACCCATGAAGCTACCCATGGCGAAGCATCAAAGGCCGCGGATTTCAAGCCATCTGCTGACCTTAAGAGCCTCTTTCGTGAGGTTGCCAAGCGCATCCACCCCGATTTTGCCAAAGATGAATCCGAGCGACAGCGCCGCACTCGCTTTATGGCAGAGGCAAACGAGGCTTATTCCAGGGGCGATGCAGAGGCGCTCCAGCGCATTCTTGATGAATACAGCGAGTCGAGCGAATCCGTGGTTGGCGAAGGCATCGGCGCCGAACTCATTCGCATCATCCGCCAAATCGCCGAGGCCAAGAAGCACATCGTCGCCATTGAGCAGGAGCTTACCACGCTACGCGCCAGCGAAATCGCGAAATTGCGGCAAGACGTGGAAGCAGCCGAGCAACTGGGACGAGACCTGCTGGCAGAACTAGCAGTGTCGGTCGGAGAACAGGTCGCACGTGCCAGAACGGAATACGAGATTCTGGCCAAGGAGGCAAATAAGCGTGGCCGATAAATCTGAACTCCAGCACATGCCCCGTGCAGTCGACACGCTGATCCTCTCAGAGTCTCGCTCAAGCCTCATCGCCCGTGGCAGTAATGATGCGAAAGCCATTATGGCGCGTTCGCCAGAGCCGGTCCTGAGAGCAAAGGTCAAGATGAACGGGAAGTGGGGAATCATAGACAAGAACGGAAGATTTGTGGTCGAGCCATTTTACTGCGCAGTTCGTAGTTTCCATTGCGGAATGGCCGCGTTCTCTGATGTCCCGGTGCAACGCAGTCAACGCCTGTACCAGCTTGCGATCGACGATTTGGATGGAAGAGTCGATAAGCCCCTTCCTATACACCGATGGGCTTCTGCAGATGGAGCGGGTTGGGGCTATTACGAGCCAGGACATTGGGGCTTCGTCGATGAAGCCTGGAGGGTTGTTATCCCTGCTACCTTCAAAAGGGTGAAGGACTTCAGTGAAGACCTCGCAGGTGTGGTTCGTGACGGCAAGTGGGGCTTCGTTTCGAAGGATGGTCACTTCGCAATCGAGCCGCGATTTGACGCCGTGGAGGATTTCTCTGACGGCCTTAGCATCGTGACCTTGCATGGCGAGGATGGTTGCATAGATACCTCTGGAGAGTTCGTAGTTAAGCCTAATACTGTTCACTTAACAGGATTTGTGGCATTCTGTATGCGGTAAGGACAGGAGGCCACAGGTGGCGCGTACGGTTGCGGAACTCCCTCCGGGTGCCNNGAACGGCCAGCGTTCGCCAACGCGACCTGCCGGCCCATGTGGTTGTCTATTACGTCATCGCCCTGGCGCTTTACATGCAATCGTCCTATCGCGAAGTATTGCGTTGTCTGCTGGAAGCAGTCCAGTGGCTGAGCGATCCATCGGTTCGTGTTCGGGTTGCAGGCAAATCCGGC
>PLXP01000150.1 GCA_003151435.1 Acidobacteriaceae bacterium | reverse complement strand
TGCGTGCCGGAGTAATCGAACTCGGCTGACTGCCCAATCACAATCGGCCCCGAGCCGATCACCAGGATCTTCTGTATGTCATTTCTACGTGGCATGGTTTCTGACCGATTCCCTATTGCATCAAATTCGTGTTTTGAAAGGGCACGGTTTCAGCCGTGCCGCATGACGGCCCCAATACTTCCTTGGGCTTTAGCCCCTGAGGGATGGGGTCCAGCTTCCAGCCTGGATAGGCCGAGGAGTAACGGTATTCCGCCGGGGTCGCGCAGAGATGTTTCTTGACTGGATTCAGATGAACGTAATGAACGTGCTTGTCATAGTCTTCGGCGTCCCGGATTCTGTGGTCAGCAAATCCGCGACGCCATATCTCCGCGTTTGAACCAAGTTCCTTCTTTACCTGATACGAGAATCCGCCCTTTATGAGTTGGACCGCCCTCTCAAGCGCAATCGAGGGAGTGATCAGGAGGTGAAAATGATCGGGCATCAGAACAAATTCGTGCAGAAGATAGGCATCGCCGCGGTGCAAGAGCAGCGTCTTGAAAAAGAGGCGCGCCCATGATTCCGTATTGAAAAGCGCGCGACGCTCCCACGTGTCGGAGGTAACGAAGTAGGTCTGCGCGTTGTTCGTTGCATGTTCGCGTTCGGGTTTCAAAACCATCCCTCAGGGGCTAAAGCCCAGCTTCTACTCCATCCTTGCGGCACGACTAAAGTCGTGCCCTTTCAAAACGAGTCACCAATGAATCGTACGCTCCGCTCGGACCCTCACTGGGGCGGGCAAAAGTCAATGGGATTGTCAGATCCACCTGCCTTGAGTGTCGTCGCCAGGGTGCATTCATCCGATTCTCCGCAAGCGAGTCCCTGCGGCTGGACCCAGCCGCGGAAGCGTGTGGCCTCGCCGTTGACCATCAGGACCGCAATAATCCGGTACCGTCCCGGAAGAATCGACCCAAGTTCAAATGTGCCCATGTCGCTGACTACGCTCGATGAGATAACCCGGGCAGTCTTTGGATCACGAAGCTGAACCGTTAAACCCTTTTCCGGACGCGCAAAAGGAGCCCCGGTAGGATCGATGAGTAGTCCCCAAACACGTGTCTTCCTCGGCACAATCAAGTTCGGCACCGTGTTCTCTACTTGCTTACAAAGTTCCTCGTGCCTGTCCGCGGATTCGGCGACGCTTCCCTTGCAAGGCACCTCAACGAGTTGCCCCAGACTTATGGTTGGCATGCCGACCAGGAAGAAAACGATAGCTACCAGCCAAAATAGCTCTCGGCTCAAAAAACAGCGGAGCCGGGGCCCCGCTGTCGTAGCGAAAATCGAATTCAGATTTAGCTGCCTCATCCCTTCCACTCCTCCATCATCTGCCGGAAGTCGCGGAACAAATAATGCGAGTCATGCGGCCCCGGTGCTGCTTCAGGGTGATATTGCACGCTGAACAGCGGCAGCGTCTTATGGCGCAGACCTTCGAGCGTCTGATCGTTCAGGTCGACGTGCGTCAGCTCCACTTCGTTCGCGTTGATTGAGTCGGGATCGACTGCGAAGTTGTGGTTGTGGGCCGTGATCTCCACCTTACCGGTGGCGTTGTTCTTTACCGGATGATTGCCGCCGTGGTGACCGAACTTGAGCTTGTAGGTCTTGCCGCCGAGTGCCAGTCCGCATAGCTGATGCCCAAGGCAGATGCCGAATACCGGCACGCGCCCCATCATGTTCCGAATCGCTCGCACCGCGTAGTCCACCGGCTCAGGATCGCCCGGGCCATTGGACAGAAACACGCCATCCGGCTTGAGGCCGAGCACATCCTCCGCTGTAGTCTCCGCAGGCACCACCGTTACGCGGCAGCCCTCGCGCGTCAGCATACGCAGAATGTTCTGCTTGATGCCGAAATCGTACGCCACAACATGCAACAGCTTGCTGTCTTTTGCGTGTACGAATGCATCCGGCAACAGCTTGTCGTCGGACTGGTTGCGGCTGTCGTCCGCGTCGAAGGTGTATATCGACTTGGTCGAGACCACGCGCGCCAGGTCCGTTCCATCCATTTTTCGGATGGCCCGCGCCTTTGCGACCAGCACGTCTGTGTCGGTCTCGGTTGTCGAAATCACGCCGCGCATCACGCCATTCGTGCGCAAGTGACGCACCAGCGCTCGCGTATCGATCTCGGCAAGCACCGGAACGGCGTACCGCTCCATATACTCATCCGTGACCTGTTCAGAGCGCCAGTTGGAGCTGATGGGCGAGAACTCGCGGACGATCAGGCCCTCGATGTAGGGCTTTGCCGACTCGTTGTCTGCCTGGTTTGTGCCGTAGTTGCCAATTTGGGGATTGGTGAGAACGACGATCTGTCCGGCATAGGAGGGATCAGTTGCGATTTCCTGGTAACCGGTAAGGGAAGTATTGAAAACAACTTCGCCCTGGCTTTCACCAGGTGCGCCATAGCCTTGGCCACGGAATATGCGCCCGTCTTCGAGCGCTAGGATCGCCTGCATCGCCTCTCCGAGGAGTGGATTCAACCGATTTTAGCAGGTTTTGTCGGTGAAATCCGGAAACCACTCTCGCAGGCCATTCTTAAGGCCTTTTGGGCCATCGTAGTTGTCTCGGCCCTTACTCCACCACGCCGGCGTCGCGGGTCGGCCAATACACAAACACCGCTTTTCCGTAGATCAGGTCGCGGTCGACCGGTCCAAATTCGCGACTGTCGGACGAGATCGATCGGTGGTCGCCCATCATGAAGTAGCTGTCTTCGGGCACCACAATCTCCGCCAGGGATTTCGAATCCCGGAACTGCTCGGGGACATAGCCCTCGCGCTGCGGCTTGCCATTGAGCCAGACGCGCCCACGGTCAATGCGCAGCCGGTCGCCAGGCAAGGCGATTACGCGCTTGATATAGCTTTTTTCAGGGTCGCGCGGGTAGTGGAACACAACCACGTCACCGCGGTGGATGGCCGAAATGTGGTAAACGAATTTATTGATGAAAAGCCGGTCGTGATCCTCAAGCCGCGGCAGCATGCTGGTGCCTTCAACGCGCACCGGCTGATAGAGAAACGTGATGATCAGAACCGACGCCCCGGCGGAGATGAGCACGTCGCGCAGCCACAACCCCAGCGCGTTCGGCTTGGCGGGCGGCGGTGGGGCGGGAATCGGATTCGAAGCGTCCGGCTCAGCTTCCACGATCGTTAAAGGTTGAGTTTCAGGGGTGTCCAGGGGCGGCATTTCCATCACTTCTTTAGATTACTCGCAGCCGAGCCCTCCCGGCGGACACATCACCTGCGCGCGCCTCGGTTTTTCCATCGGCTTGGGCTGATTAGCCGCGGGAACCAGGGACGGCGCCGCGCCTGCGGGTGTCAGGTTCTCTTCCTCCAGAGTCAGCGGACGCTGCAGCACCATCTCCACCTGGGTGCCGTTTTCGATGTTCACGTCGGCCCCGCGGGTAAACAGAGACACCAGCCCGGCCGCGGCAAGGCCTGCCCCGATCCCGGCAATTCCACCGGCGAGGGGATGACCGGAACCGAGGCCCGCGATCGAACCCACCGTACCTCCGGTGGGAACACCCACCTTGGCCACTTCGCCCGCATGGCGGCCCTTGTCGCCCGACTGCTCGATGGTTCCTTCACCGTCGTTCTTCACGGACTGCTGTTTGGCGCCGGGCAAGCTGTTCACGAGGCCGGGAATCTCAACGACTGTACCGTTGGGGAAGATGATTGAGGTGAAATGCATGTCGAGCTGTGCCCTGCCCTTCACCCGGCCGGCCCGCTCCACGCGGTCTACTACGCCCTGAACATAAACCCCGGCAGGGATCATCACACGCGGTCCAACCACCACCGGAAATGTCGATGCGAGGTAAACGCCGTCACCCGGTTTGGCGCTCCTGGTATTGATCCCGCTGCGCAATTGCAGCAGTACCCGGGTGCCGGCCGGGACCAGGTAGGTCTTCTTCGTCGGATTTGGCTGCTCCGGGCTGGCGGGCGTCTGGGCTATCGCTGCTTCCGGTGCGGTAACCGGGGGAGAACTTGCTTTGTCGGACTGGACTGGCGCTTGGGCCAGTGTGACTGTCTCCGTGGAGGCCTGCGCCGGCGATTGGCCCATAGCAGCATTCGAAGGCCCAGCCATCAAACCCACCAGGATTGCAGCCAACAGCGGCCGATAAAGCTCGCGCATTCTTCCCCTCCGCAGTGTCCCTGTCCCAATAGACGAAACGTATGGACCCTAGGATAGCCGCATTCTGATACACCCGTCGGCAAAAATGCCGTCGATCACAAGCGTTTTGGTCCGGTTCGCGGTACGATTCAACCAATAATGACGTCTGAAACCGCATTGCCGCCGACCGCCGCGCCCGACCAGCAACTTCGCTTTGCCGCCGCATACCGAGTGCTTCAGGACGCCATCGCCGCGCGTGTGTTTCCCGGCTGTGCCTTCGGGGTACTGGCTGGGGGCAAAGTCGTTCTCCACGATGCGTTGGGGCATTTCACCTACGATGAGGGCGCACCGGCCGTCACGCCGCAAACCATCTACGACCTGGCCAGCGTGACCAAGGTGGTGGCCACCACCGCCGCGGCCATGCTGCTCAGCCAACGCGGACTGCTCGATCTGGATATGCCCGTGGGCGAGCTGCTGCCGGGCTTCATGGTGGGCCGGGCGCCCGGTACCTATGCGCGGTACGTCAAGGTTCGACACCTGCTGGCGCACAACTCCGGCCTGCCTGGCTACGTTGATTTTTTCCGCACCGCAGCTACCCCGACCGCCTTGCTTCGCGCCTGTCTTGAGCTGCCTCTTGAAGTTCCCCCGGGCGCCCGTGCCGAATACTCCGATCCGGGATTCATTCTGCTGGGCAAAGCGCTGGAGGTGATTACGCGGGAGCCGCTCGCTCGCTGGGTGCGCCGCGAAGTCTTTCATCCGCTGGAAATGGCCGCCACCGCCTTCAACCCGCCGGCCCGTGCCCACAAAGCAATTTCTCCCACGGAGGACGATACCGTCCTGCGTCACCGAATCATCCAGGGCGAGGTACAGGACGAAAATGCCTCGGTGCTTGGGGGTGCGGCCGGGCACGCCGGACTCTTCTCCAACGTCCCTGACCTGCTGCGCTTTTCACAGGAAATTCTCGACGCCACTCGCCAGCCGTCGGGTGCCGGTTCGGGTGAAGCCAGGTTGTTCGCAGCCGCTACCATCGAGCGCTTTGCGGAGCGCCAGGGTTCGGAGGGCAGTTCGCGTGCGCTCGGTTGGGATACGCCCTCTGAGAATTCCTCATCCGGCCTGCACTTCTCGCCTCATTCCATTGGCCATCTAGGCTACAGCGGGTGCTCTTTGTGGATCGATCTGGACGCCGAAGTAGCGGTGGTTCTGCTTACCAATCGAACCTGGCCCGATCGCCGGAACCAATCGATTCGCGAGTTGCGCCCTGACTTTCACAACGCTGTACGCGAAGCCCTTTCCTGGTAGTCCCGCGAACACCCGGGCCGGCCGCGAGGCTGATATGGTTCTTTCGGAGTTGACTGTTTCCAGATATAATTAGAAATTGGGGACAGACGCGATGTTAACCAGTATGACAACGCAAGAGATAGCCGGTACCCAACCAGAAGACGAACCAAAGAGAGACCAGGCATCCTTGCTTCAGCAACTCACGACTGAAAGCCAGAACGAGGCATCTCAGGGGTTTGATACTAAATCCGCCCTCGAAATTGCCCGTATCATCAACCACGAAGATGCCAAGATCGCCGCTGCGGTCAAGAAGGCGATTCCTGAAATCGCCCAGGTCATCGATCAGGTTGCGCGCAGCCTCCGCGACGGCGGCAGGCTGATTTATATTGGCGCAGGATCCAGCGGCCGAATCGCGGCCCTCGATTCCTCTGAGTGCCCACCCACTTACTCCTCGGCTCCCGGACAAGTTCAATACATCATGGCCGGCGGACCCAAGGCCCTGGCCTCGGCTGTCGAAGTCAACGAAGACTCTGAAGAGCTTGGTCAGCGCGACATCGCTCGCCGCCGCCCTACACGCAAAGACGTCGTGATCGGCCTTTCCGCTTCAGGCCGTACCCCGTACGTGGTCGCCGCCGTGGCCTATGCGCGCGCCCGCGGAGCTCACACCGCCGCAGTCACCTGCAACCAGGGTTCGCCTTTGGCGCAGGCCGCGGACATCGCCATCGTGGCCGAGGTCGGTCCTGAGGTCGTCTCCGGTTCCACCCGCATGAAGGCCGGCAGCGCCCAGAAGATGGTGCTGAACATGATCACAACCGGCGCCATGACCCGGCTGGGCTATGTGTACGAAAACCTGATGGTCAACGTACATATGCAGAACTCCAAGCTGGTCGAGCGCGGCATTCGCATCCTGATGTGCGCTTGCAAAATCGATCGCGAAACCGCGGTGCAGACCATCAAGAGCGCTGGCCGCAGCGTTCCGGTAGCGCTGGTGATGCTCAAGGCCAAGGTCGACAAGCCCGAAGCCGTCCGCCGCCTGGCACAGTCCGACGGCAATGTGCGATTGGCGATCGAAGATAACGTTCTGGAACTCTAAAAACTAATCGTCCAATATCGGCATGATGATGGGGGCAATTTGCCCCCATTTTTGTTTTGGTGTCTGAATTGGCAATGCACGATTCCGCAGCTTGAAAAGCGAACAAACGGTAAACATACCCCCGGGGGGGGAGGGGCTTTTCTTCCTTTTTTTGGATCAGTGCTATTGCTTTGGATCACTGCTATTGCTATTGTGCGCCGGCGAAGCGATATTTTCCGCAACGCGAGTAATTTCCGGTTAGGCGGTGATTGGCTCGGATCGCCGGAAACGCTAGATCGGAACCAAACTCACTTCTGCGCTACGCTCACCTGTTTGAAGGAAGTGCAAGGCTACCGACTGCAAAACGGAAAAGGGAACGCATTGACTACCGCGAATCTCCGTCGCTTGGCCGCCGCAGAGGAAAACGTGGTCATCCAGCTCGGGAGGCTGCCCCACACCTTTAGTCACAGCCACCATGTACGGTGGCTCACCATCCCTCGAACTGTGCTGAATACAACTGACCGGCCCGCCAATTCCAACTGTCAGCCTGTATCCGTTATCCCCTTCGAGTTCCAGGATGAATGGATCGCGTCGCTGAAGTTGATCGAGGATGTCGCGCAGTTTCTCTGAATCCGCGACCTCAACACCATCGAATGGACCGTTTGAGCCTTCTTGGAAGTCGTGCAGAATGACCTTCATTGCGATTGCTCTGAGCCTAGCATCTCTCGTCTGATTGTGTCGTGGGCAAACAGGAACTTACCCAAAATTTGGGTTACTTCCTGTTGGTCACCCGGGATCGACTCTCCATCGGCTATTGCGCGGATTGGGGAGGTACGACTGCCCAGCCTCCGTTAGTGCCTTTGACCAGGGCGGCGGTAGCTGACTGGATGGATGTGTCAGCAGCGATCTTGGGAAAGGTCCTCATCGATTCGGGGGTGCGGGCCCAGTCGGGGATGCCTTCAACCTCGTAACGGTAATTGACGGTGTATTGCGTGGGGTTGGAGGGGTCGTTGGGGGTGGCGTTGTCGATGGCGGTGACGTTGAAGTGGCCGAAGCAGAAGTTGCCGTAACCGGGCTGGTTGGGGTCGGGAGTCCAGGCGGGGTGTCCCTTGTCGGAGAGGTCGTAGTTATTGATCTGTTTGGAGCCGACGAGAAAGCGCTTCTTTTCCGCGGACCGACGAATGAGAAGGCCAGCATCGGTGAGGGCGTCGTAGTCGCGGGTATTCTCGTCTTTGGAGGGGTCAGCCTGAGCA
The DNA here is from genome assembly GCA_003151435.1 of Acidobacteriaceae bacterium. Taxonomy (GTDB): domain Bacteria; phylum Acidobacteriota; class Terriglobia; order Terriglobales; family Acidobacteriaceae; genus Telmatobacter. The sequence continues at coordinate 40,919 of PLXP01000150.1, read as the reverse complement.
GGCAGCTTTATTGGTTCGGGCCAGACGCATTCGTGCCGGCCGGCGAAAGACTTGTTGATCGCGGATTTGAACCCCGCCTGGTCGACTTGTTTCTTGCAACCGGTTGCACATGCGAAGAGCCCGGTCAACACGAGCGCCAGGGCGATTCTTTCACGCATCCCAATTCACCTCAAAGATTTGGATGCGGGAAAATGGGGTTGAAACGAATGAGCCCTGATGAGAATTCAAAAAGAGGAAAGATCCGCCCGGGTTGCCGAAAGAGGAACGGGACGCGAATGAGTCAATGAATTCAAGTCTAGCGTGGAGCACGCAAATATAGAGAACAACGTTTTGCTCAGTTCTGAGAAGTTTGTGGCCTATTCGGAAATTACCATTTCGTAAACCCACCTCAAAACGTCGTCATCCGCACCTTCAGCAGCACATTTTCATCGGACTTCAAATTCAGGCCGTAGTCGGTCTGATCTCCGTTCCAGATGCGAGCCATCTTCCAGTTCCCTGCCGCGTCGTAGCTGCCTTCCTCCACCTTGAGCCAGAGCCGCTTCTTCCCAGGGGCGAAGGTTGGATCAAAGTCCACCCGCGCGTGATGGCCGGCGATCAGGAATTCATCCGGCCCAAGCTCGAGGATCACCACCCCGCCGTCGGGAGGCGTGTTCCCCTTCGGCTGCATCCAGTTGCCGAACGAAGGCATGCCGTAGGTGACCACAGCCTGCCAGCGCCCGAAATCAAGCGTCTGGCGGTGATTGTCGGGGTCCTCGCTGGTGCCCTTGACCTTGCCTTCGAGATTTCCCTCTGCGAGTTTGCCTTCAATCGGCCCCAGCAATTCGTACTGCCGCGCAAAGGGCTTCAGCGCGTTCGCTTCCATCGCCTCGGGGCCTTCGGTCTGATTGCTGTAGCGGCTCAGGTCGAGCCCGAACGGCGCCCAGCCGATTGCACCCTGTCCGATGGCGGCATAAACATACCGCGCATACGCCGGCGCATTGCCGGTCTCGGGAATCAGCAGCGGATTGTCCTTGCGCTTGTACTGCTCAATCGTCTTCATGTACTTGGCGTACTCCGGCATGTAGATATCCGGAGCCACCACGCTGATTGAAGACGCGGCAATCTTCCACAGATCGATGTTGTTGTCAGTGGGCGCGCCAGACTCGTAGCTGGGCGCTTTGCCGGGATGGAAAGGATCGCGAAGTGCCGCATTCACATAGAGCGGCAGCGGGTACTCGGCCTTTCCGGCCGCCGCCACCTGCTCAATGTATGTGGCGATAAACCAAGCCTGGAACGTCTCATCGGCATCGTCGCCGAACACCTGCCGCCAGGTGCCGGGCTGCTTCTTGAGCCCCGTGACCAGCTTCTCTGGAACCTGTGCGGCAAATGCCTTTTCGGCCTCCGGGCCGTAGTCGCGCACGCCGCCCCACTCTCCGGCTTCGTTCTCCACTTGCACCATCAGCACCGTGCGCTGGTCGTCCACCCGCTTCAGGTGGCCCATGAGGGCGCGAAACGCATTCTTGTCGGCCTCAAGCCGAGCCGGCGAAAACGGGGACGGTGAATCCACCGTTTTCCCGTCCTTGTTGACATCGAACGGGTACTTGTCCTGATCGAGCTTGATCCACTCCGGCGTGTAGTGCGAACTGCCGTTCTTCCACGTGCCAAACCACAACAGCACCAGCCGCACATGATGTTCGCGAGCTTGTTTGAGGATCGTGTCGACCACGCTGAAATCAAACTTGCCCGGCGTGGCCTCAAGCTGCTCCCAATAGATGGGGAGTTCAACCGTGTTGGCGTGCAACTGCTCTGCCGCCAGCCAAACCTTGCCGAGATATTCAGGCCAGGCGCTGGAGTTGTTCGCCTGCACGCCCAGCATCAGGTAGGGCTTTCCGTCGACCATCAGCGCGTACCGGCCATCCTTTTCAGCGATGGCGGGCAGCGGGCGAGAATGCGTCGCTTCAGAGGCGGGCGACTGGCAGATGGCGGCAGGCATTGCTGTAAGCGTTTCCATCGCAAACCAAACCATCCCCGCAAGCAGCGCCGTTCTACCGGCAAATCTTGAGCGCGTCATTTCTCTTCCCCTGTACCTGGCCGCAGCCGGAATTGAAATCTGAGTCGAACCGCAAGTATAACCCCTTGTGGCGCGGGCAGAAGCTCGCCCCGATTTAAACTAAACCTTCAGGAGTTCTTCTTTTCCCATGGATAAATTCTTAATCAAGGGCGGCACTCCGCTCGCCGGCACCATCCAGGTGTCGGGCGCAAAGAACTCGGCACTGCCCTGCATGGCCGCGGCTATTTTGACTGAAGACGAGGTCATCCTCGAGAACATTCCCCAGGTGCGCGACATCGACACGGAACGCAAGCTCCTGGCATCCATGGGCGCCGACGTGGAGCTGTTGGATGGAAGCGACCACTGCACCCGCATCCGCTGCGCAACGCTCTCTGACCCCGTGGCCAAATACGAAATCGTCAAGACCATGAGGGCCAGTTCCCTGGTGCTGGGCCCGCTGATCGCCCGCACAGGAATGGCGCGCGTGGCCATGCCCGGCGGCTGCGCCATCGGTGGCCGTCCCATCGATCTTCATATCAAGGGATTGGAAGAGATGGGCGCCACCATCGTGCAGGAGCATGGCTACCTTGAGGCGCGGGTGGACCGGCTGCGTGGCGCACATTTGGTTTTCGACAAAATCACCGTGACCGGCACCGAGGACCTCCTCATGGCCGCGGTGCTGGCAGACGGCGAAACGCTGATGGAGAACTGCGCACGCGAACCCGAGGTGACCGACCTTGCCGCGCTGCTGACGGCCATGGGCGCCAGGATCGAAGGCGCCGGAACCACAACGATTCGAGTAAAAGGCGTGGGCCGCCTGCATGGCGCGCGCTACCGCATCAATCCCGATCGCATCGAGGCGGGAACCTTTCTGATTGCGGGGGCCATCACTGGCGGCGACCTGACGGTAGCCGGATGCAACCCGGCTCACCTCGGCGCTTTGATCGGCAAGTTGGAAGAAGCAGGAGTTCGCGTGGATTTGATCGGACCCGGCGCCTTGCGGGTGCGGCCCGGCGGGCAACTGCGCGGGGCCGACATCTCCACCGAAGAGTATCCCGGCTTTCCCACCGACATGCAGGCCCAATACATGGCCCTTGCCACCCAGGCCGAAGGGGTAAGCCTGGTGACGGAAAACATCTTCGAAAACCGCTTCATGCACGTCCAGGAACTGGTGCGCATGGGCGCCAACATCAAGGTGGATGGCCGCACCGCCACGGTGCACGGTCCCACAAGGCTCTCCGCGGCCTCCGTGATGTGCTCTGACCTCAGAGCCTCAGCATCGCTGGTGCTGGCAGCGCTGGTGGCTGATGGGCAGTCTGTCCTCGACCGGGTGTATCACATGGATCGCGGCTATGAACGCATCGAAGAAAAGCTGCGTGGCGTGGGCGCCCAGATTGAACGCGTCAGCAAGTTGCCCGCACCTGAGGCCCAACCGGCCGTCGCAGACTGAACGCCGGGAGACCTGCGCCTAGCGCCAGCTCGCGGCCAGGTGCCAGCGCAACTCCCGGTGTGCCGCTTTGCGCAGAACGCGCTCGTACTCGCGCAGTTCGCCCAGCACGGCGGCCGTTTCGGAGCCAAGCGCGGCGGGCGAATCCTTCAGGAACTCGATGAGTGTACATATCGTGACGAGGCCGGCTGCGGGGTCAAACCACTGCGGCTGCGGAAGGTGTTGCGCCCACTCCGGGTTACCGGCTCCCTGGTCGAGAAGCAGCGCCATCGAGTTTTCATCGGCAGAAAAGAATTCAAGCAGCGGACTCACCTTGAGCCGCTCGGCCAGCCGCTCCAGGGCATCCTCGTTGCGGGCCAGGGAATGGCCGTTCACGAAGATATCAAACCCCGGATCTTCTCCCTCCACCACGATGTATAAACTGGCTGCCATTGGCCCTAGTGTATCCATCTTCCACGGTGAGATGCCGCTAAAAATGAGCCTGGAGTGATCTGATCGATAACGCTCGCTGGGCGCCGAGTTACCTAAGTGCACTCCAAAGTTTCAACGGTCCACACAGCATGCGACCTATAATCTTTCAAGTAATTAAATGTGACCCTCCTGCGCATCTTGCTCTGAATCAAGCAAAAATGAGGTGGCCTGATTGGATTGGCGTACGCTACCAGACCTGGTTGCGGTCGCGTTACTCGCCTGGGCCTTTGCGTCTGTGGCTCGGCGCAGCCATGCGCCTATGTCTGGACATTGGCTCAGCGGCTGGCTCCTCATCGTACTTCACTTCGCTGCGTCCATGTTCATTCCCGCACCGGGCATCTGGGGACTTCTCGCAACCATTGCCAGCGTGGCAGCCCTGATCGCCGCTGGGTTTTTCTTTATGCGGGCGGCCATTCCCTTTCGCCAGGAGACGTCAAGCCGTTGGATGTTTCTGGCACTGCAGGGCACATTCCTGCTTTATATCAGCGTGCTGATTGTCGGGGGACCGCGCCTGCTCCTGAATCTCTCAGCCATTCTGCTCGGCGCCGCTCCGCTGATCATCGCCCTGGTTGTGGTGCGCCGATTTCACCACCCGCTGCGTTGGGCCGTTGTCGCCCTCAGCTTCTCGCTTGGGGTCATTCTTCTGCTCATCCAAAGCCGGCCCGGTAATGGCACTGACCTGGCGCTTAACGCCGTTCTCTTCGCGGTCTATTTCGGCTGCTGCATTTACTTCTGGTATATGTATCGGCGCAATACCGCGGGCGCTTTTATCACCATCGCGGGCTTCTTTGCCTGGGCGTCGGTATTTGTCGTTGCGCCGACGATGGCGACGAATTTCCCCCAGGTCCAAATCCAAAGTGAAGTCTGGAATCTCCCCAAGTACGTGGTCGCGGTAGGCATGATTCTGCTTCTGCTTGAAGACCAGATCGCGCACAACAAGCACCTGGCGCTGCACGATGAATTGACGGGACTGCCCAATCGCCGGCTCTTCCAGGACAGGCTCGCCAGTGCTCTGGAACGAGCTCGCCGTTCAGGATCGCAGGCAGCGCTCCTGATGGTGGACCTTGATCGCTTCAAGCAGGTGAACGATACGCGCGGCCACCACGTGGGCGATCTGCTCCTGCAGCATGTTGCGTCCGTTTTCAGCGCGAGGGTTCGCCGTTCCGACACCGTTGCCCGAACCGGCGGCGACGAGTTCGCCGTGATTCTGGAAGCACCCACCAGCAGCGCCGAGGCCGCGCTGGTGGGCAGCGCTCTGCTCGAACTGCTGAACAAACCCCTGCAACTGCAAGATCATTCCATGCATGTCGGCGCCAGCCTCGGTATTGCCATTTTTCCCGAGGACGCAGCGGATATGGAGTCCCTCTGCATTACCGCCGACCTGAGAATGTACGACAACAAACGGGCGAACGGAACCGCCGATTAGCACGACGCGCCGCAAGGTCGTCGGCCGCCAGTTCAATCGCCTCCGCACGACGATATCAGGCAATCGCGCCAAGACAATTGACCAGCGCCAACGGCATCTGCTCTACGTACAAACGGCAGTAAAAAGAAGAAGGCCCGGACTGGAGAGTCCGGGCCTTCCTTGTCTTCACTGCGACAGGTTGTTATGCCTGGCCGCCGCCACCACCGGGACGACCGCCTCTGCGACGGCGCCGACGGCGATTGTTGTTGTTCGCCGGGGGACGTGCTCCGCCACCAACCGCTGCCCCTGCCACTACCGGGGCGCCTTCGACGCGGTTGAAGTTCGGCTCGTTCTCCTCGTCGATTTCTTCACCCTCTTCGTCATCTTCGAAGTCGTCGCCGCCCTCAATCAGGATCGTGCTCTGATTGGACGTCGGCTGACGCTCGTCGAATTCGCTGTGGGCTCTTGATGGTGCTGCAGGAGCAGGTGCCGGTGCATCGAATTCTTCCGTCTCACCCGCCTCAGCCGGCCCGGCTTCCGCCGGTGCAGAGTGGGCAAGCTTGGCCTTCTGCTCCTTGATGAGAGCCTTGCGGCTGAGCTTGATGCGGTTGCCTTCGATAGCCAGGACCTTGACCATCACCTGATCGCCCTCGCGGAGTTCGTCCTTCACTTCCTTCACGCGGTGCTCTGCGATTTCGGAGATGTGAAGCAGGCCGTCCGTTCCCGGGAACAGCTCGACAAATGCGCCGAACTCAGCCAACCGCACTACCTTGCCCAGATAGACTTTTCCAATTTCAGGCACTGCGGTGAGGTTGCCGATGATCTCGAGCGCCTTCTTCAGGCCCTCGGCATCGCTGGATGCGACAGAGACCTTGCCGGTGTCGTCCACGTCGATCTTGGCGCCCGTCTGCTCGATGATGCCACGGATAGTGGCGCCACCCTTGCCGATGAGGTCGCGGATCTTGTCGGTGGGAATCATGACGGTTTCAATGCGGGGCGCATACTGCGAGCGCTCCTGGCGCGGTCCATCCAGCACCGCGTCCATCTTGTCCAGCAGGAAGAGCCGGCCCTGACGCGCCTGCTCCATGGCCTGCCGCAGGATCTCGTGGGTGAGTCCGCCTATCTTGATGTCCATCTGCAGCGCGGTAATGCCCTTGCGGGTACCGGCTACCTTGAAGTCCATGTCGCCGTAGTGATCTTCAGCGCCCGCGATGTCGGTGAGGATGGCGTAATCGTCGCCTTCCTTCACCAGGCCCATGGCCACGCCGGCCACCGAGCCCTTGAGCTGGATGCCGGAATCATAAAGCGCCAGGCTCGCGCCGCAGACCGAAGCCATCGACGAAGAGCCGTTGGACTCCAGAATGTCGGAGACAATGCGGATGGAGTAGGGCGACTCTTCTGCACTGGGAAGAACCGCCGTGATGGCGCGCTCGGCCAATGCTCCGTGGCCGATTTCGCGCCGGCCCGTGCCGGTCATGCGGCCCGTCTCGCCCACGCTGAACGGCGGAAAGTTGTAGTGAAGCATGAAGTTCTTTTTCTTCTCGCCTTCATAGCTTTCCAGGCGCTGACCGTCGTCCGCAGTGCCCAGTGTTGCTGTAACCAGGGCCTGCGTTTCGCCGCGCGTGAAGAGCGCCGAACCGTGCGTCCGGGGCAGAACGCCGGTCTCGATCGTGATCTCGCGAATCTCGTCGAAGGCGCGGCGATCGGGACGAATGCGGTCCTTGGTCACCTGCTCGCGGAAAATGCGCTCGCGCAGCAATTCATAATAGGTGGCCAGCTTCTTCTTCGCGGTTGGATCGTCGGCGGGAAGCCCGGCAGCCAGCTCGTCCTTGATCTGCTTGACCAGCGCGTAGCTCTCGGTCTTGGCATGGGTCTTGGTGTCGAGGGCATCCTTCAGGCGATCGCCGACCTTCGCCTTGAGCTCTTCATAATAGGCTTCGTCGGAAACGGGCGCGGTAAATGCACGCTTGGGCTTGCCGGCCTTGGAAACAAGTTCCTCAATGGCGGCGACGATCTTCTTGATCTCGGTGTGCGCGAACTCAATCGCGGCGAGGATGACCTCTTCGGTCTCTTCCTTGGCGCCCGACTCGATCATCACGATGCCGTCTTTATGACCGACGACCATGATGTTTACGGTGGTGGCGGCACGCTCCGAATAAGTCGGGTTGATGACGAACTCGCCATCCACGCGGCCCACACGGACAGCGCCAACCGTTGCGCTGAACGGAATGTCAGAGAGAGCCAGCGCGGCCGCAGCGGCGTTGATGCCGATCACGTCGGGGTCGTTTTCCTTGTCGGCGGAGAAGACAAGAGCAATCACCTGGGTCTCGTTGCGGAAGCCGTCGGGGAATAGCGGGCGGATGGGGCGGTCAATCTGGCGGCAGGTCAGGACTTCTTTTTCACTGGGCCGGCCTTCGCGCTTGATAAAGCCGCCGGGGATGCGTCCACCGGCATAGGTGTATTCGCGGTAATCGACCGTCAGCGGGAAGAAATCGATGCCTTCCCGTGGGTCGGGGGAGGCAACCGCGGTTGCCAGGACGACCGTTTCGCCCGTGGTGACCAGGGCCGCGCCAGAGGCCTGCTTGGCCATGCGTCCGGTCTCAAAGACCAGCCGCTTGCCACCAGCAAGCTCGACAGCTACTTCATGCTTCGTAGACATTGAGTCCTCTTTTCATGGTTCTCTTCATTGTTCGCTTGGGAATTCTTTGGGGCGGAAGGCGCCAATAGGTATGGGAAAGCCGGCGAATGATCGGGCGGGGGCAGGGCGCGCGCACAAGAGTGGGATCTGCGCGGGGGAGCGGATTCTCCCGGCCTGCGAGCCGAAACACGATCCAAACGCAAACCGGGGCCCATGCGCAAACGACAGCTATGCGCGAGCCCTGGCAGCGGTTGCAGTTCGCCAGGTACACCATGGCCCCAGGTTCTGGGTGAAGCAGGGGCCGTGACCAATAAACGGTCTGGGCGCTTCCGGGTCAATGTTGGCCTTCTGATTACTTGCGGATTCCCAGTTTGCCGATTACGTCGCGATAGCGGTCCGTATCGTGCGTCTTCAGGTAATCCAACAGGCGGCGGCGCTTGCTAACCAGCATCAGAAGTCCGCGCCGGGAGGCATGGTCCTTCTTGTGTGTCTTGAAATGCTCGGTCAGTTCGCCAATCCGCTCACTCAGAATCGCGATCTGGACCTCGGGCGAGCCCGTGTCCGTATCGTGGGTGCGGAAGCGTTCAATCAGGGTAGTTTTCTTAGCAGTCGCCAGCATTGGCGGGGGGTACTCCTCTTACGTTCTCAGTCCACTCTCAAGTGTCTAAGGTGAGATTACCATGAATGAGCGGTGCGGGGGAAACTCGGCATGTTCCCATGAATCTGGCAGAAAAACCCGATTGACCTCATCGTTCGCCGAAACCGAACAGCCGGGTGTCAAATCTGTCACGAATCACCGAAGCAATCGTAACCTGTGCCGCATCGGAGTGCTCTGGATTGAGAAGGAAGTTCCACGTCTCAGCGATGATGCCGGAGGGAACACGAGCTAGTGTTGAGGTGCGTGAACGCAGCCATGCATCGCCAAGATCGCGCGTAAACGGGACATCGCTTTTCCAGTTTCCCGTCTTTGAAACATCGAGTTCCACAATCCTGAGCGTATCAGGAATCGAGACTTTGAGGAGCGTGTAGGCGTCCGGGATGTCTTCTTCTTTGACCTGGAGATGAACAAGCGTCTCTACCAACGCGCTGGCGGGTGATTCTGCAAGGAAGACAATACGAGAACCGGCTGTGTGCCATCGCGAGGAATGGCGCAACCCACCTTCACCGCGTAGATCGACATAGTTGCTGATTCGCCAATAAGTTGCCATCGTGCCCAAGCTCCTGAAAAACGCTAATCGCAACATCCATCAGCCTTTTTGAGACAACCGAGCGCGTGTAGGTCGCTCGGTGGCGGTTGTCGCAAAAAAAATGAAATCCGGAGTTGCGGATGTCGTTTCGCAAGCACTTACCGAATACCTCTCGGTTCAGTGGATGCGGCCTAGATACTGCACTAACGTCGTGCAGGCTGTACACGATGCACAGCAGATGGCCGCCCCAGTGGGCACGGCTGAGACTCGCGCCCAGAAAACTGACAACAATCTGGGGGAGAAGCAGCAACATCAAGAACAAGAACTATCACCAATCGCAAAATTACAAATGAAAATCAAAAGCAAATGTGGTCAAGCAAAAAAACCTTCATCGATCTGAATGAGCATGTCTTCGACACCGCGCGCGCCGATTTCAGTTCGCATCATCAACAATGGCGTCTTTTCTTCAAACCGGTGCTTCGGCTGCGAAAGCCAATGGCGCGCTTTTTGGGGAGCGCCGAAGACGCGGACAGCCAATTCGTAGATCCGCGCTACGCGTGCCAGGCGGTCAGATTCGTCCAAGCTGAGGGGCTCCTGTCGCTGGCGGCGGTGCTTCAAGGTCCGAGCTGGAATGACAACCTCCAGCAAATCCTTGAGTGCAAAGCCGGAATGGGCGGCGAACTCCTCCAGCGCAGAAACCGGAACGCCTCGCTCGACATCCTTCCAGTCGAGCAGGAACGCTGCTGAGGGAGTTGGCGGAACTGGAAGAGCCTGACCCATACCGACATTATGCCACAAAAGTCGCGGCAAAGTGTCCATTTCCACCCGTTCCCACTCAAATATGGGGAAATCAGATCCAAACGTCATTTTTGGCGGTCTGCTGCGACGGTCCTACTGCTCCTCTGCCACCCAATAGTTGGCGCGGGCCACAATGTGGGCGCCATAATCCTGTGCAAGCCGCACCTTCAGCGTGTGCAGGCCCGGCGTGGGGCTCGACGGGCTGAAGGTCAGCAGATACCGGTTGCGCGCATGTTTCGCGGCGTCCACCACCCGCTGCTCAAAACGCTTGTCCCCGGTGAACGTGGTGTATTCTCCGCCGCTCATCAGGGCAACTTCCTTGGTCACGTTCTTCCTGAACGCCTGCACCAGCGCCAGCAGGGCAGACACCATGTTCATGGTTCGCTGTTCGCCGGAATCCTGCACATCGTGCAGAAACTCCGCGCGCACCGGAGAAAACGAAACCGTCAACACCAGCACATCCGACTGGCCGATCTTCCTGATCAATCCCTCCACCTTGGTGTGTTTGCTGCCGTGGTCGCGCTCTTCGCTGATCAACAGCAGCACCCTACGGTACTCCTTGGGCTGCGTCTGGAGCAGATCGACGGCGTAGCTCACCGTGTCGAGAATCGCATCGCCGCCATCGCCCGGCTCCATGTGCTTGAGGGCGTCATTCAGTTCCTCGCCGGAGTGGGTGTAGTCGCGCACCAGGTGCGGCTCGGAATCGAAGCCCACCAACGCGGCCTGGCTTCTTGGATCGGAGAGAAAGGTGTCAAGCAGTGGCCCGAGCTTGGCAATTTTGTCGAACTCCAACACGCTCATGCCGCCCTGTTCCACGGCCACCACCAGCGAGACGGGCGCGGTGTCCATCTCCTCCTGCACGCGCAGTTTTTGCGGCACGCCATTGTCTTCCAGCACAAAATCGTCTGCCTTGAGGCCGTAGACAATGCCGCCGCCGCGCTTCTCCACCAGCGTAGGGACCAGCACTTCGTTGGTGGTCATGCGCAGGGTCGGCACGTCAGGATGCGTCCCGGGCATGGGTTGAGGAGGTTCGGCGGGAGGCATCTGTTGTGCCACAGCCAGCCCAGCCGAAACAAGGAATGCCGCAAGCGCCAATCGGAGAAAAACAAAAGACCCAAATCTCATGCCAGAGGAAGCTCCACCTTCGATGATAGGCGCTCTACGGGATTGCTTTGAAACGAGCTTGACTCCAATCGACGGACTCCTACGAAGGCCCAGTCGGCTTAGCGGTGCTCGGAGGTGCGGTAGTCGGACTTCCCTGCACCGGGAAAGGCTTGTACAGGCTGCCGGGATCGACCGTCGGTGCCACAGCAGGTGCCAATTCCACCCGCGGACGAGCCCCATCCATCGCCTCCCGCAGGGCCATGAACGCCGGTGTCGGCCTCAAATCGTCGTCGAACGGCAATGGCCGCTGACGGGCGCCATCTGACCGCTCGGCCCAGGACTCCTTCGACTGGTTGAGCCAGGTGTGCGCGCTCGTGATTCCCCACGTGAGCGCCGCGGCGACGTTCGGCTCCTTCAGCACCATGCCAAGATAATCGCGGTACACACGGGCAACCGCGGCGTCCTGCACCATCGGGCCGCCTTCCACGCTGCGCGTGTTCACATCCATCTCGGTCACATAGACTTCGAGGCCCAGTTTGCCGGCCTCGCGAATGAGGGTCACCAGCCCCGCGCCTGGCTGCGGTCCGTCCGCCTTCAGATGGCTCTGCACGCCGACCGCATGAATGGGAATTGACCTTGCCTTGAGACGCCGCAGCAACAGAAGCACCTGTCCGCGCTTGATGCTCTGCTCCGGGGTGTCGAGTTCAATGCCGTAGTCGTTGTAAGTGAGCTTGGCCCCCGGATCCGCCGCTGCCGCCGTCTGAAACGCCAGCTCGATGTAGTCGGGCCCGACCAGTTCCAGCCATGGAGATTTGCGCAGTCCGTCCGGACGCCCATCCTTGGGGTCGACCGCTTCGTTCACCACATCCCAGCTATGAATCTGCCCGCGATACCGCCCCGCAACGGTCTTGATGTGCTGCACCAGCAGTTGCCGCGCATTGTCCTTGGTGACGGTGGTCTTGAACCACGCAGGTAAGCCCTCATGCCAGCAAAGATTGTGTCCGCGCACGCGCTGCCCGGCGAGCGCCGCAAAGCGCAGGAACTTGTCGGCCAGCGCAAAGTCAAATGTCTCGGCCGTGGGGCGCAGTCCAGCCCACTTCATCGCGTTTTCCGCGACAACAATGTTTGCCTGCCCCGCAATCAACTGCGTGTATTCATCGGTGCTGCCGCCAGCGGCCATTCCCTCCACGTCCAGCAGAGCCGGGTTCACTGCCGTGCCATATAGCAGGCCGTGCGCCGCCGCATGGGCACGCAGAGAGTCCCGTCCAGCCACGAGAGGACTGGCTTCCTCTTGCGCGGCGCTTAACCAACCGGGCATTGCCGCCGCCGCTCCCGTCGCCAGCGAAGCCTTCACCACTTGCCGCCGTGTCCAACGCAATCCCGTCATGGCCCACTCCCATTTGCCGAATTGATCTCAGGCCCCTGAAAAATCCGTACGGCTCTTCAGGGCTTTCTGCGCGCCTCGCGCTGCACTCTCCCGGTCCAGAACAGGAAGCTCAAGAGCTCCCAGCGCGATGCCCACACAAAGGTCAGCACTTCCTTTGCCTTGAGCTTCTCCGCCCACAGGCCGGAGTAGGTCTCCACGCGCCAACGAAGATACTCGCTGCGCCACGGCGTCAGCCGGGAACCTCGGGTTGCATTCCAAAGAAAGCGAATCGGTGCGAACAAGATGCGGGTCCTTTGGGATCAAGTATAGAAGCCCGTGGCGACCCAACGCTCCCGGCCGACGCGTCCGGAGCTCACCTGGACTTGATCCGGAACAACGCCTGGACGCATGCCGCCACAAAACCATGGGTGCCCCAGGTCTCGATTTCGCAATCAACCACTTCGGGTGCCCCATCCTTTTCGGTTTTTTCGAAAAGGGTGGGATACCACAAGCCTCAACCATGGGTGGGAACGATAGACTCTGCTTAGCGCGGAGAGCGAATCGGGAGGTGCCTACAGCTTGTCAAACAGGCTTCCCGAACCCAGTTGTGAGATCACCGACTCCAACGCCGTCTGCTGCGTTTTCGACAAGGAAAGCTGCGTCGCGATGTTGGCCACGTCGGCCTGCATCAGGGTGGTCTGCGCCGCCGTCAGTTGGGTCTGCTCACTGCTCACGGCGTTGCCGGCTGAGCTGAGTTGCGTGATGGAGTTGTCCACCGTGACCCGCTGCTGCGAAACGTAGTTCAACGCGGTGCCCAGCGCTTGCGTATCGCTCACCGCCTGCCCAGTGTCCATGCTGGAGCCAGAGTAGTCCGCGATCAAATTGTTGAGTGCCGTAAACACGCTGTTGGCCCCCGATCCGTTGAAGACCTGGTCGCCCGGAACGTTCAACTGAATCTTCTGGCCGTTCGGCGTCTGCAGGTAGTTGACCCCCTGGTCGCCGGTGTAGGTGACCGTGGCCGGCGACGCCGCAGTCGACAGCGCGAAGGGGCTGGTGGTGGTCTGGCCGCCCGCAAAGATGTACTGGCCCTGGTAGCTGCTATTGGCCAGGCTGAGAACCTCGCTGCGAATGCCGGCAATCTGATTCGCGATTGATGCTCGATCGCTGGAGTTCATGGTGCCGTTGTTGGCGCTGGTGGCCAGTGACACCGCCTGGGTGAGTTGCGCAACCACCTGTCCCAGCGCCGAGTCAGCCACCTGCAATTGGCCCGTTACCAGGTTTGACGACTGGGTAAACGAGTCATCCTGCTGCATCTGGTTCAGCAGCAGCACATTCTGGCCCGCGGCTTGGGGGTCTTGACTCAGCGAGTTCACGCGTACGCCGCTCGACAGCTCGGCCGTCAATTGCTGCTCGGTCAACTGAGACTGATCGAGCGAAGCCACGATGTTGTTTACGTAACTGGGATCGACCCGCATGTCTTCCCTCTCCGTCCGCAACAGCGCTCACGGCGCGCTGCGTGTTCCGTCCTTTGGAGCAACCCGCCTAAGAGACCGTCGTCTGGCTGCCCAGGTTCAATGCCGAAGCCATCAGGGTATCGAGCATCGTGAATACCTTCGACGCGGCCTGGTAGCTGCGCTCGATCGTCATCATCGCGGAAGCTTCGTCATTCAGATTCACTCCCGAGAGCGCGTTGCTCTGCGTCTGCAACTGGGTCACCGAGGCGTTCTGGGCGGTGTTCTCTGTCTGCACCTGCGACACCGTCGACCCCAGCGTGGTCACAAACATGGAGTAGTAATTGGTCGGCGTCTTGCCGTTGAGGAGCGTCTGGCCCGCCGCAAGTACCTGGCCGTTGGGCAGCGTGAACCCGTTCAGAACGGGTGGATCGGAACTGCTGGCCAAATTCGCCATCGCCAGGGCATTGGCATTGTCGCCCGATCCGCTTCCCGACGCCGCAGCCGCAATCCCGTTGGGATCGGTCATCTTGACGCTCATCGACGCCGCGCTGCCCTCAGCCTGCGTGGATTGAGAAAAGAGGTCGCCTCCGCTTGTCCCGTTCAGATCGGTGCCCAATGCGTTTTGGGCATTCACCTCGGTCGAGATGCCGAAGGCCAGTTGGTCAAGCTGCGTGAGAGTGGTGGGAATGTCGCCGTCGCGCGCCTGAAGATAGCCGCCCAACTGCCCGCCGCCCGACATGAGGGGCTTGGTTACATCGGTCGTTCCCACGTAGAAGTGCGTCACACCGCCCGACATTCCTGTGGTTAACTGGTAGGCCGTCCCCTCGGAAACCAGCGTCTGCCCGGAGGTCGTGGTGATCGAAAGCCCGTTGTTCTCGGTCGTGACCTGGTTGATTCCAATCAACTGCGAAAGCTGGCTCAGGTCCTGCTGGCGCTGGTCCTCGAGCGTCCCCGCATCGCCGTTCGGCGAGGTGGACTGAATCTGGAGGTTCAATTGCGCGATGGACGTGGTCAGCGCGTTCACCTGGCTGGTGACTCCGGATGCCTCCTGGTCGAGGGCTGCCTTCTGCGAACCCAGGCTGGCCGCGGCACTTGAAAGATCGCCGGCCAGGGTGGAAGCGGCAGAAAGCACCTGCTGCCGCAGCGCGTTGTTGGTGGGATTCGCCTCCAGGGAGGAAAAAGAACTGAAGAAGCCGGTGATGTCGCTGCCGATATCTCCGGCCTTGGAACTCGTCGAGCCCGTGTCCGGTGTAAACAGCGCCTCGATGGTATTCAGCGCCGCCAGGCGTGTACTCGATGCGGACGCCAATTGCTGTTGCTGATCCAGCCGCTCCAGCAACACGCGATCGCGCACCGAGGTAGCGCCCGTCTCCGTCACTCCGGTGCCGGACTGGACTCCGCCGATATCGATGGGCTGATTTTCTTGCCAGTTGGGTGTCTCGCGCGTGTACCCGGTGGTGTTGGCATTCGCAACGTTGTTTGACACCACGCCCAGCGCTGCCTGGTCGGCGTCGAGAGCTCCCGAGATGATGCTGAACGCGGAGTTAATTGTCCCCATGGCCCTTCTCCGTGAGCATCCATTGCGTTGAACTCAGTCCGGNNGCACGACAGCGCCAGTTCTTCCAGACGGTCCGCATCCAGCCGGGCCAGTGCCTGCGAGGCCTCGATGACCAGTCTTTTCAGCTCCGGATCGTACCGGCGCTTCCCCAACCCTTGCATGGCCCGCTTCCCTTTCCTATGCGCCGCGCTTCACCCTCTCGAACCGCGGCACCTGCGAGACGAACTCACATCGGGGTTCGCCCCTCCCCGGCGTCGAAGCCGTTACTGCCCGCCGCCCAGCATTGCGTCCACCATCTTTGAAGCCACGGCCGACGCGGGAACGCTGTAGGTTCCTGCGGCCAGCGCCGCCTGAATGCTGGCGACCTTGTCCATGCGCACGCCGCCGTCCGCGGCCGTCTGCGCCACTTCGCTGCCCGCGCTGCTCAGCGTCGCCCTGTCGCTGCCCAGCGAGTTGCCTCCCACCGCCGGGCTTGTCTTCGCCTGCTGCGGCGCGGCGGGCGTCGCCTGCGCTACTCCCAGCAGAGATTTCAGTCCGTCCAAACCGCTTCGTATGTCCATTGCGCATTACTCCTTGCCGGATGTATCGGCGTCGCTGTCCCTCACTTTAGTCATTCACGCGGTCTCATCCCGGTATCGGTGTGCAGATTCCCGGTTACCTGAGCCTTTGTGGGCTGAGTACCAGAGTGGGAAAGGTCGGCAACGATGCGATGCGCGATGCCAAATCCGCCCTTCGCGCTCAATGCCGTTCCCAGCGCCTCCGATGCAAACTCGCCCAGCGCACCGGTGGAGCCCGCGCCGGAATCGTCGTCCTCTCCAATCGCGGCGCCGCTCGTCATCGGTTTCAACAATTCCTTCATCATCTGCGCTTCAAACTCGTGTGCCGCCCGCACCAGTCGCGGCTGCGGCGCAGCCTGGCTCGCGGTTGACGCTGTTGAAACTAGGTCTCCTATGCCCTGCATCAGAGCACCTCCAGGTCGGCTTCGAGTGCGCCGGCTGCCTTCATCGCCTGCAAGATCGAGATCACGTCGCGCGCTCCTGCCCCGGTTCGCTGCAATTCCTGCACCAGATCCTCCACCGTAGCGCCCTGTTTCAGATCAATACGGTTCACCGGCTTGTCCTGGGCCTGCACAGTGGTCTGCTGCACCACCTGCGTTGTTCCCGCCGACATGGGCCCGGGCTGCGACACCTGCACCTCGCTGATCACGTTCACGCTCAGCCCGCCATGCAGAATCGAGACCGGCTGCAGGCGAACCGTGCCCCCAATCACCACCGTACCTGTTCGCTCATTCACCACCACGCGCGCCCGCGGAAACACGTCCATCTCGACCGCTTCCACCGCATCCAGCAGCGCCGCCCGGTCTTCATTGGGCACGGTGGCAATCTCCACCCGCCGGCTGTCGACCGCATGAGCGCGGGGTGTGCCCAGCGCGCGATCGATGGCCGCCGCCATCCGTTCGGCGGTATGAAAATCGGCGTCGTTCAGCACCACGCTGACCGTCTGCATCTGCTTCAGGTCGAAAGGCACCGGCCGCTCGACAAGAGCTCCGCCGGGAATGCGGGCAACGGTCGGATGGTTCATCTGCCGCGTATTGCCGGCGGCCGACGCCATGTAACCGCCCAGCACCAGCGCTCCCTGCGCCTGCGCGTAAATCTGGCCGTCAGGACCGTACAGCGGCGTCATCAGCAGGATGCCGCCTTCCAGCGACCGCGCGTCACCCGCCGATGAGGCCGTGATGTCCATCTTGTATCCAGGCCGGCTGAACGGCGGCAGCGTGGCCACGACGAACACCGCAGCCATGTTTTTGACCTGCATGTTGGCGGCGCTGTTTGATCCGGTCTGGGGGACTGTGATCCCCATCCGCTCCAGAGCCGAGATGAGCGTCTGCGCCGGAAAGACGGTCTGCGAACTGTCCCCGGTTCCGCGCAACCCGACCACCAGCCCATACCCCACCAGTTGGTTGTCGCGAATGCCTTCGATGGTGGCCACATCCTTGACCCGCGCCCGCAGCGGCAGAGATTCGGCCGGGACCAGCAGGGCAGCCAGCGCCAATGCCAGGGCAAACGCGATCCACTCCCACAAGGGCGCGCCCAAAGGAGCCATTCCAGCATTTCGATTTGTCTCTCGCATCCGCATTCAATCCCTGTTCCCACTGACAACTGACAATTGATCACTGACAACTGTTTTCAAAACACTATGAGCTTCTCCAGGAGCCGCACCAGCGGGTTCTGCCGGTAGGTCGAGTCGCTCACGATGCCCTTGCCCGTGACCTCGAGTTCGAGGTCGGTCATGGCCGTCGACAGCACTTGATTCTGCGCGCTCACGTCCTCCGGCCTCACCAGTCCGCGCAGCTTGATCAACTGCGTCTGCTGCGAAAACGTGAGTTGCCGCGTCGCCTGCACCACCAGCAATCCGTTGGGCAGCACGTCCACCACTTCGGCTCCGAACGTCGTCGCCAGGCTGGAGTTGGTGGTGCTCTGTCCCTGGGCCGTCAATCCCGAGGCTGAGGTCTGCCCCAGCAGATTCTGCATGGCATTACTGGCTTTCAGCGCTCCGAAGAGAGACGTAATGCTGGAGCTGGCGTTCGATGCCCGGCTGTTCTTCACCTGACCATCGGTCGATGCCGCCAGGCTTTCCGTAACCACAATCGAGACCACGTCGTGGAGCCGCGCGGCCTTGGCGTCGGTTCCCAGGCGCACCAGGCGTCCCTCAGGGCTCCAGATCGACCCCGGCGTCAGCACCTCTGCCGCCTGCTGCGCCCGCACGCGCTGCACATAGGCCCGCAGCGCGGCCTCCGGCGGCGTCGCCTTGGCGGCATCCGGAGATTTCGTTTTCTTGCCGGCCGCATCCGTCGCCGCCGTCAGCAGCAGCATGCTCAAAAGCAGAACCGCGCACTTTCTATTCGATCTCATGGCTGCGTCTCCGTCTCGGGCGCGAAGGTCGCTCTCCCCGAAGCCACGGCTCTGGCGCGCACCACTCTGCCGCCGATCTTCAATCGCACCGCGAAGGTCGATCCCGTCGTCGCAGGTCCCATGGCGACGGCCTCAAGACGGGCTTCCGCAATCGCCGTATGCTCTTCCACCACCAGCCGGTCTCCGGCATGAATTACCGGAAGGACCGCAACCCGGTCAGTCTCTCCCGTCCGTGAAGCCGGTCCGCTGCTTGAACCCTCACGCCGGCCCGCAGCCAGAACCAGCCGGCCCGGTCCCCCAGGGTGGCCTCCATCCGGCAGCAGAAGCCAGCGCTCTCCGGAATGCGGATCGTCGATCACGCGGACGACCGCGGCAGCCGGTGCCGCCGTTCGGCTGGCCGACACCATGACCAGCGCTTGCGAGTCCTGCGCCTGCATCTGCAACCCGGACACGAACAGGATGAGCCCCGCCGCCCATCCTCCCGCCCCGAAACCTCCGATTGCGCCCCAGATCTTCATGCAGTCCTTCTTGTTTACCGCGTCATGTTATTGACTTGCGAGTACATATCGTCCGCGGCCTTGATCACCTTGCTGTTCGATTCATAGGCCCGCTGCGCCAGCACCATCTGCACAAACTCAGTGACCACGTCCACGTTCGAATTTTCGAGATACCCCTGCTGCAGGGTTCCCAGCCCCTCCGTGCCGCCCGGATTCCCCAGCACCGGATCGCCCGAGTTGAGCGTGGCCTGCAGCAGGTTGGCTCCCAGGCTCTCCAGGCCGCCGGGATTAGGAAACGTGGCCAGTTGCAGTTGCCCTAGCTGCGACGGGTTCTGCTGTCCTGCCAGCGTTGCGTTCACCACCCCGTACGGGGTGATCGTTACCGCCGTGGCGTTTGACGGAATGGTGATCGTCGGGATAATCGGATCGCCGTCCGTGGTCACGATGGTCCCCATGTTGTTCAGGTGAAACTGCCCCGCTCGCGTGTAGGCGATGGTCCCATCGGGCCGCTGCACCTGGAAAAACCCCGTGCCCTCGATCGCCACATCCAGCGGGTTCGACGTCTGGTTCAGCGAACCCTGGGTCATAATGACCTCGGTGGCCGCCGACTTGGTTCCCAGGCCGATCTGCAGCCCGGCACCCACGGTCGACTGGCTCTGCGCCGCGCCCGGCGTCACCAGGTTCTGGTAAACCATGTCCTGAAACTGCAGCCGCAACTGGCGAAAGCCCGTGGTCGACGAGTTGGCCAGGTTGTTGGCGATCGTGTCCAGGTTCATCTGCTGCGCGCTCATCCCGCTGGCGGCCGTATATAAAGCTCGAATCATGATGACTCCTCTTCAGTGATCAGTTTTCAGTTGTCAGTTCTCAGTCCTTCTCCGGCTGACCGATCTCTTCTCCGCAAACGTGGATTCCCTGCCCCGACTCCCAATCCCTGACTACTGCTTTCCTTCTGCTAACTTGCGGTTACTGAAAACTGAGAACTGACAACTGACAACTGCTTTTCACACTCTCGGCAGATCCTCAACGGCAAACTTGTTGAACTCGGTATGGAAGACCGTCAGCGCCTTCTGCATCATCTCCGCCTGGCGCTGCATGACAATCAGGTCCATCGTCCCTTGAATCGCGTCCTCATTCGCCCCTTCAATGGCACCCTGGTGCACGGCCGCATCCTTTGAGAGCGTCGGCATCGCCCCTTCCGGCGCCACATAGCGATTGGCTCCCTCCGCGGTCAACTGCACGCTGGCTGGAAACGTGAAGACGCCAACCGTCGCCACCGCGCCTCCGGCCACGGACAGCACGCCGTCGGCCCCCACTGAAACCTCTCCCGGAGGCACCGGGATCGCCTGGCCCGTCGCCGACAGAACCGGCTCACCCTTGGCCGTCACTAATGTTCCTGTTTGAGAACGATGGAAGCTGCCGTCGCGGGTATAGCGCAGCCCGTTGGCAGTCTGCACCTGAAAGAATCCCTGTCCTTCGACGGCGAGATCCAGCGCATTGCCGGTCTGCTGCAGCGCGCCCTGGCCCATGCTCAGCCGGTCGCCGCCCAGCAGGCCGTAGTTGTTCACCGTCTGGCCCAGTTGCGAGTCCACGGCGTCGGGCCCCAAAAGCGCCGAGCGGAAGTACTCCCGCTCCGCACGATAGCCCGGCGTCTGCGCGTTTGCAAGGTTGGCGGCTGCCGTATCCAGCGCCTGGGTACGCGCCAGCAAGCCACTCATCGCCGCATAGTATCCGCTGTCCATCGAGGAGAAACCCCCTGTCAGGCGGATAGATTGCAGTTGGTGGACCGGAATGCGACAGAAAGGATTAGAGCAAAATCAGAATTGGGATTCGGAACGCGGGATGGGAAGCCGGAATTCCGCAGAATCTGAAGGGCTGAACAGGCCGCGGATTCGTGGCCGGTTCAGTGAGGGACGTCCCTCAGGGGCTGACGCCCGCTCGTAGTGCTGATCGTAGGTACGGCTGAACAGGCTGCGGAAAAACCAAATCCGGAGGGAGGCGGGGGTTTTAACCCCCGCATAAAGCCAAAGAATCAATGCGGGCTTTAGCCCCGGAGGAATGTTTTTCGCCGATTGAACGCGAAAAGAGGCGTTTTTCCGCAGCCTGTGAAGTCCCGACCCTTCACGAAAACTGCCTAGTGCAGCCCGTCACAGATGACGGTCACTTCAAAGCGCGCGTTTTCGAATCGATAGATGTGGTGCAGTTGAAACTCGGGCGCCTGCATGTGCAGCTTGTAATCGCGTCCCGTGATGACCGCCGGCACCGATAATCCGCAATTGGCGGCCAGTTCGGGCAACTTGCCTTTCCATGCACCGGCCAGCATGTTGCAGATCTCGCCAATCCCGTCCTTCACGGTGTCGTCGACTTCATCAAAATCCATGCCCGTCATGTGCGCGGCAATCTTCATGGCCGCTGTGCCGCCCGACCGAAACACACATGCCCCGCTTAACACGCCGCCAAACCCCACCACCGCGGTCACCGACTCAGGCTCAATCGCCGGAGGGATGGAGTCGCGCGTGCAGTCGACTCCCAGCATCAGGCGAAACACCTCCTCCACGCCCTCATCCAGGTTTCGTGGATCGGCAATCCTGTCCATTGACTCACGCAACGATACCGTCATCCCATACTCTCTTTCGTCGGCGCCATGCCCGCCGATTGCGCATACCTGTACCCCAGCTCCCTGTTCCAGGGCGCGCCGGTCCCGGGTTACGCCGCGTTGATCAACGGCAGAACCCGCTCCTTCACCTGCTCAGCGGTGAAGGGTTTGCGAATGTAGCCTCGCGCCCCCGCCAGGATCGCCTGCTTGACATGCTCCTCGCTCGATTCGGTGGTAATCATCACCACCGGAACTCCGGGAGCCAGGTTCTGCGCCTTGATCTGGCGCACAAACTCAAGTCCATCCATTAAGGGCATATTGATGTCGGAAAGAATCAGATCCACTTGTTTCGACCGCAGCACATCCAGGCCTTCCGTGCCGCTGCCCGCCTCAAGCACCACCAGCGAACTCAGGCCCGCCTGGCGCAGTGCGCGCTCCACGATCTTCCGCATCACCGACGAATCGTCAACGATCAGAGTTCTCACTTCAGCCATGTTTCGGGGCCCTCTCTGCTGTATTCCCTATCGGCGTTTGCGGCTGTTTCTTGAGGAGTTCTCTCTGCGATCGCGTTTCAAGGCGTCCGTACCAGCGGCTCACTGCAACCCGATGGTGCAGATCAGGTCCTGTACCGAGCCGGCGTCGGGCAGCGGCCCCGTCTGCGCCTTGCGCCACATCCGCAGCCAGAGACAATCGTGAACACGGACCAGGCGCGACTCCACCGGACGCACGCGCTCCACCGTGCGGGCCAGCGCGCGCACCACCGCCGGTTCCGATGCAGCCTCC
Organism: Acidobacteriaceae bacterium; assembly: GCA_003151435.1. Lineage (GTDB taxonomy): Bacteria > Acidobacteriota > Terriglobia > Terriglobales > Acidobacteriaceae > Telmatobacter. The sequence goes on along the minus strand of PLXP01000150.1, from coordinate 18,677 downwards.
AGCAACTCCACCGCAGGAAACGTTGCGGACAGCATGCGCTGATGGGCCGGCCGGAACAGCGACTCCTGCACCAGTCCGCTCTCCACTCGCAATCCCGTCATGCGCTCCACCGCCAACGCCAGCACCGGGTCCAGCCGATCTTCAAACCCGAGGTACAGCAGCTTTCCGGCCGCCACGCGCAGCGGCAGCGCCCCGAATGCATCCACAAACAGGCGCGGCACCAGCGGTGTCACCGCCTCCGCGTCGTGAAATTCCAGCGGCAGCACGGGGCAACTCCATTGCAGGCTGAGCGCGCGCGTCACCAGCTGCTCGCTCACGCCCTGCTGCGTCACCAGCCACTGGCCCAGGCGCCCGGCGCCCGCGGCCTTCTGCACCTCGAGAGCGTGCCGCAGCTGTTCGGCGCTGATCCACCCTTTTTCCAGCATCAGCAGTCCCAGCGGCACCCGGTGGCGATGCCTGTCCTGCGCACTGCCGCGCCCTTCCAGTTCCCGCCTCACCGCCGTTTGCAGGCGCTCCGCGGTGCATGCGGCCGAGCAGTTCCACCCGCCCTCGAACACCGGGGCCGAGCGGCTGCGCAACAGGTGCAGCCAGCCGGAGCCACAGCCAGGGTTGGCGCAGGTCTCAAACAGGCCGGCGCGCAGGCTGGAGCCCGCTCCCTCTCGCCGGCTCGACGGAAGAATCGTCGCCGCATCGTCGAGACGCGGTCCGCTCGAAACGCGGTCCAGGGTACCTGTCCTGCGGTTTAGAAGAGGCATCGGATGCTCTCCAGCCGCTTGCGCGGCGCCGCCACCTCGGTCACCCGCAGGCCAAAGTTTCCGTTCACCAGCACCACCTCGCCGCGAGCCACAATCTTGTCGCCCACAATCAGGTCCACCGGGTCGGTGACGTGCCGATCCAGCTGCACCACATCCCCGGGTCCCAGGTCGAGAACCTCCCCCAGCGGCAGTTCGCGGCAGCCGAAACGCAGCGTGGCCTCCAACTCCACATCCAGCAGCAACTCGATTCCGGGGCTGACGCCGGGCTGGGCTGGAGGTTGAAGCGGAGGGTCGTGTCTTTCCTGGACCGGAGACTGGGTTGGAGGCTGGACCAAGGGCTTGGCCGCCGGCTTCGGCGCCCGCACGTCGTCCCGCACCAGGATGGTCCACGCGTGATCGCCCGACGTCAACTGAAAGGCGCGCGAAACCTTGCTCTCGCCGCCCGTCTCCTCCGATTTTTCGACGCGGCATTTCAGCCCCGTCTTGGCCAGGAGTTCGCCCGCGGCAGCATCCGCCACTTCGCGCAGCAGTTCTCCCCACCCTGCCTTCTGATCCACTCCCTCGCCCATCAGCGGTGAGGCGAGAACTGCCGCGTCGAGGATGACGGAGAAACGCCCCCCCAGGTCCCCGGAAACGGTCGCGGCAAATCCGAAGGCGCCGCTCTCCAGAGGCTTGGGCAGCGATTCGGCGAGCTCGGGCTCACCGGCCAGCGCCTGCGAAAACAGTGCGGTCGCGGCGCCGATCCAGCAGTCAAGATAAGTCATCATGCTTCCATCCCCTTCGCCCGGCGCTCCATGCGCGCGGCACGTACCGGTCCCTGGCGGATCGCCTGCGCTTCGGCAAGCACCTGGCCGCCCACGCGCCATTCGGCCAGCGTGCTGGCGGGCACATCCAGGCGAAGGACCATGCCCGGTTCAAGGGTTTCAATGTCCCGTGCCGCAAGACGCACCGGCGGCAGTTGCAGTGAGGCGCCGAAGCGGATGCGCCGCGCCGCGGTTTCCATCAGCGTGCGCGTTTCGGGTGCGTGGCGACGCGAACGTTCCCAGTCCGACGTCAGCCGGCGAAGGATCGTGTTGGCCACCACGGCGGGAAACGCGAGGTTCAGCAGCCCGGAACCGTGCGGCATGCGAATCTCAAAGCTCAGGCACAGCGTTCTCTCGGTCACAGCCATGATGCGGGCCACCTGGGTCTGCATCTCGCGGCGCTCGAAGTTGAAGCTGAGACACACCGGCTGCCACGCAGTGGTCAACTCGCGGCAGACGATCTCCACCACGCTGCCCAGGATGGCTTCCTCAATATCGGTTAACTCGCGCAATGGGCCTTCCTTGCCCTCTCCGCCCAGAAGCAGGTCGATGATCGGCGGAGCCAATGACATATCGAGTTGCAGCACCGACAGCGCGCCCAGCGGCTCCAGCCGCACCGAAGCGGCATAGCTGATCTCCGGAATGCGCAGCAGAAATTCGTTGAAAGGAATCTGCTCTGCCGAAACCAGGTTCACCTGAAACCGCGTGCGCAGCCACGCGGCAAGATTGTGGGTCAGGTTGCGCGCAAACAGGTCGTTCAACATGCTGATAGCGCGCAGTTGTTCGGTCGATATCTGCCCCGCGGTCGCGAAGTTGTAGGGCACCACCTTGGGCCGCGCTTCCGTCGGCGCAGCGTCTGGCGCGGAACTGCGCGCTGCCTGGAACAGCGCATCGATCTCGTCCTGCTTGAGCATTTTTTCCATGGCCCGCTACTTCCTCACCTGCCCACTCGCTGCTGCCGCTTGTTCTGCCTTCGGCCCTTTGGCGCGCTTCCGTTCAAACGCTCCTTGCGCCGCCAGATCCTTGAGCATCGCGCGCAGGTGGACCACCGCCGACGCATGCACCTGCGACACCCGCGACTCCACCACCCCCAGCGCCAGCCCGATCTCGCGCATGGTCATCTCTTCGTAGTAGTAAAGCGTCATCACCAGCCGCTCCCGGTCTGGGAGGTTGGCGATGGCTTCGCTCAGACGCTCTTCGAGTTCCCCCCTCAGGCACCGAAACAGCGGGTCTTCGTCGGGACGGCTGGGCACATAGGCCAGCTCTTCCTCGCCGGAATCTTCGTTGCGCTCGATGTGCAGCGTGCCGATCTCCAGGCCTTTCAAATCTCCCAGCAGCGTCTGGTACTCATCCAGGCTCAGCGCCATCTCGGCCGCCACCTCGCCTTCGCCCGGCGGCCGTCCCAGGCGAGCCGTCAGCGTGTGAATGGCTTCCTCCACCGCGCGGCCCTTGCGGCGCAACTCCCGCGGGCTCCAGTCCAACATGCGCAGGCTGTCGAGAATCGCTCCCCGGATGCGGAACTGCGCGTAGCTGCGAAACTGCACCTTTTTGTCCGGATCGAACTTGGTGAAGGCGTCCATCAACCCCAACACACCCGCCGAAACCAGGTCCTCGATGTCCACATGCTGCGGCAGCCGCTCGTGAATGCGGCGGGCCAGAAAGCGCACCACAGGTAAATGCTCCAGCAACACCCGTTCCTGTTCGGAGCTCATCATCGGACCGCTCCCCCCGCCTGGTGGATATCCGCCCGCGACCACTCCGCGGCGCCGTATCGCCTGGTTCGCCATGGTTCCCGCCGTCTCCAGCATTTCTGCCCCCCGCTCAACCAACACCCATCGAAACTGTCCCGCTCACCCCAACCTCAACGCACCGTGCCCAACGGCCGCAACCTGACTTCAGGCGGAATCTCCGCGGCCGTCACGACCGCCAGCCGCGGAAAAATCGGCTCCAACCATCGCTTGAGGTGATAGCGCGCCGGACTGGGACAAAGAAGCACGGGAGGGGCCGCGGGGGAGCTGGAGCCGATAAGGTGTTTCAAAGAATCGGCGAGCCGGCGCACCAGCGGCGTTCCGGGAACCGCGGCGGAGGATAGGAATCTCTGCCCCATCTCCGGCGAAACCGTGGCTACGATCTCTTCCTCGAGCGCCGGATCGAGCAGCAGCACCGGCAACTGTCCGTCGCTGTCGAGCAGCGGCTGCACCAGCCGCCGGCCCATCGACTGCCGCGCCGCCTCGACCAGCGCCTCCAGGCTCTTGTTCACCGGCGAGGTCTCCAGCAGCGCCTCCAGAATCGCGCCCAGGTCGCGAATCGAGACCCGCTCCCGCAGCAACTGCTCCAGCACACGGCCCACTTCGCCCAGCGTCAGCAGCTTTGGCACCAGCTCTTCCATCAGCTTGGGGTGGCTGTCGTTGAGCGAGTCCATCAGCCGCTTGATCTCCGCGCGGCCCAGCAGTTCCCACGCATGCTGCCGGATCAGTTCTCCCAAATGTGTGGTGATCACGGTGACCGCATCCACCACCGAATAGCCCGCGGCAATGGCCTGGTCTTCGAGCGCCGGGGCGATCCAGATGGCCGGCACGCCAAAGGCCGGCTCCCGCGCTTCCCTGCCCGCCAGCGGCCGCCGGTTGGGATCGCCTGAAACCGCCAGCAGTTGCGGCCCCTCGGTCTGCCAGCGGCCAATCTCCAGGCCGCGCAAACTGAAGACGTACTCCCGCGGCTTGAGGCGCAGATTGTCTGAAATGTGGACCGGCGGCACCAGGAACCCCAGTTCCGCGGAGAGATGGCGGCGCAGCGAACGCACGCGATTCAGAAGCTGTCCGCCCTGCTTCTCGTCGACCAGCGGAATCAGTTGAAAACCGATCTCCAACGTCAGGTCTTCGAGCCGCAGCAGTTGGGCCAGGTCCGATCCCTGCGCCTGTTCCGCCTTCTTCTTCTCCACCGTGCCTGCCTCGACCGGCGGAGCCGCCGCTGCCCGGGCCGCGATCCTCTTGCCGCCCCAGAACAGTGTCAGCGAGACCAGCAGAAACGCTACCTTGGGCAGGCGTGGAATCAGACACATAGCCCCCGTGACCAGGCTGGCGAGGTAAAGCGTGGCCGGCCGCGCCAGTAACTGCTGGCGAATTTCGCTGCCCAGTTGGCCAGCCGAGTTGGCGCGCGTGAGTGTAATGCCACCCGCCACTGAAACCAGCAGCGACGGAATCATGGTGACCAGCCCGTCGCCCACGGTCAGCACGGTGTAGGTGCGCACCGCCTCGCTCAAATCAACGCCTTGCTGGATCGTGCCGATCAGCAATCCGGCCACGATGTTGATGGCCGTAATCAGGATGGTGGCCAGCGAGTCGCGCTGGTTGAAACGGGCCGCGCCGTCCATGGCGCCGTAAAACTCCGCCTCGCGGGCGATGGCCTGCCGCCGCCGCCGCGCTTCCGCCTCATCGATCAGCCCCGCGTTCATGTCCGCGTCGATGGCCATCTGCTTGCCGGGCAGCGCATCGAGGGTGAAACGGGCCGTCACCTCGGCCGTGCGCACCGCGCCATGCGATACCACCAGGAACTGAATCGCGATCAAGGCCAGGAACAGCACGAAGCCGACCACGTAGTTTCCGCCCACCACGAACTGGCCGAAGGCCTCAATCACCTTGCCCGCTGCCGACGTACCTTCAGACCCGTGCAGCAGAATCCTGCGGCTGGACGCGATGTTCAGCGACAGCCGGAACAGCGTGAGCAACAGCAGCAGCGTGGGAAAGACACTCAGCTCGACAGCGCGGCGAATCTGCACCGCGGAGAGAAACACGATGATCGAAGCCGCCATCGAAAGCGCCAGCAGAAAGTCCAGCCCCGCCGCCGGCAGCGGCACAATCATCACGAAGATCACGCTGATGGCTGCCAGCGGCAGCACGTACTCGCGCAGCCTTTGGAAGAAGGAAACAGCGGCCGGGGGGCCGGCGACCAGTGCGGTTGTGCTCATTGCACGCCTCCTTGCGTCGGAGGCCGATTTTGCGGCGCTGCGGCGGGACGCGGCGGCCAGCCCGCGACGCCGGCCCGAGCCTGCGCCCGCGCGGCCGCGGCCCGGCGCTCGCGGATCTCGCTCTCCACGCGCTGCCGATAGAGATAGGCCAGAATGGCGGCCACCGCGGCATACAGGTCGACGGGAATCGACTGGCCCACTTCAACCGAGCGGTAGAGCGACCGCGCCAGCGGCGGATTCTCGATGATCGGCACACCCGCCCAACGCGCCTCGGCCTTGATCTCTTCCGCCAGCAGGTTGCGTCCCTTGGCCAGAACTTTGGGCGCATCCATGGTGGTAAAGTCGAACCCCAGCGCGACCGCATAATGCGTGGGATTGGTCAGCACCACGGCCGCCTTGCTCACGTCGGCCTTCACGCGGCGGCGGCGCATCTGGCGCTGCAATCCGCGAATGCGGCTGCGAATCTGCGGAGAGCCTTCGGTCTCCTTCATCTCGTCGCGCAAGTCCTGCTTGCTCATCTTCAGCCGCGATTCGCGGCTCTGCCACTCCACCGCGTAATCAATCGCCGCCCAGGCAAACAGCAGCCACGCGGCGGCTTCGAGCAGTCCGAAGACGTCGGAGCCCAGCATCTCCAGCCGCGCGGTCGAGAAGGGCGGCACCGTCAACTGCCGCGCGATGCGCTGCACCGCGAAGATGGCCAGCAGTCCAGCAGGCAGCAGCGACTTGGCCAGCCGCGCCGCCGCTCGCAGCGAAAACAGGTTCTTGATGTTGCTCAGCGGGTTTACCCGGTCGAGCTTGAATCCGACGGAACCGGCGTGAAAGCTGATGCCGCCGGTTTGCAGTACGCCCACGCCCAGCGCGCCCGCCGCAACCGCGGCCATCACAATGCCCACCGGCCCCAGAACCGCGAGAGAAAGCCGCCGCACCGCCGACAGGGTGGGCGCAAGCTGGGTGGGCTCCCACCGCGCCGGCTGGCCCAGGTCAAGAAAGCTCGCAAACACGCCTCGCCACGCAATCAGCGTCCGGCTGCCCAGCACTCCCAGCACGATGACGCCGGCCAGCGTTCCAGCAGCGGCCGTGAGTTCGCGGCTGTGCAGGATGTCGCCTTCTTTGCGGGCCTTTTCGCGGCGATGCTGCGTGGCCTGTTCTGTGCGCTCTCCCGCCATCGGCTAGCCCCCCACCCCGGGCAGCGCTGCGGATCCAGGACTGGCGATCAAACGCTCCGCCAAATCCAGAAGCCCTGCAAAGCGTGCTTCGATAAACCGCGGCCATAGCGCCAGCGAGCCGGCCAGAATCACAAATCCGGTGAGCGTCTTCAGCGGAACGGTCAGGTTCATCACCGGCAACTGCGGGCTCAGCTTGCCCAGCAGCGCCACCGCAATCTCCACCAGCATGGTGGCGGCCAGCACCGGCGCGGCCAACTCCACCGCCGCCACGAACACGCCGCCGGCCGCACGCACAATGCTCAAGCCGGTGACCGGGGCAAAAGCGTAGGTTCCCAGCGGCACCGCGCGAAAGCTGCGCACCATTGAAGCCAGCAGAATGCGGTCGAGGCCCGCAGCCAGCACCACCAGTGTGCCCATCAGTTGAAACAGGTCGCCCAGCAGCGGCGTTTCAATGGAGGAGGACGGGTCCATCAGATTCACCAGCGAAAAGCTGAACTGCACGCCCGCAATCTGCCCGGCGAACAGCAGCATCTCGTTCAGCATGGCCAGCGTGAGGCCGTAGACCAGCCCCACTGCCAACTCACCCAGCAGCGCGGAAAAGCTGATCTCCGCCCGCGCATTGGGCAGTGTGGCCACCAGCGGAGCCAGCAGGTAGGCGATGGCCAGCACCAGCACCGCCTTGGTGCGCACCGGCAGGGCGTTGGACGAGAAGAACGGAGCAAACACGACCATGCCGCTGACTCGCACCAGGGCCAGCGTCATCGCGCTCAGAAATGTGCTCCACTCCACCACCATTTAGCCGCTCCTTGGTCCTTGTTCTTCTATTCCCTGTTCCCTATTCCCTGTTCCCTATTCCCTATTCCCTGTTTTTTCATCCCAGATAGCGGTGCAGATCCATCAGCAACATTCGGGTGTAGGCGGCCATGCGGCCGAGAAACCACGGCATGCCGACCAGCAGGATCAACGCCACCGCCATCAGGCGCGGCACAGAGGTCAGCGACTGGTCCTGCAGGCTGGTCAGGGTCTGCACCAGGCTCAACAGAAAACTCAGCAGAGCCGCGGCAATCAGCACCGGCCCGGCCAGGATCATGGCTTCCTTCATCAACTGGCGCAGCAGTTCGGCCACCATGTCGGGGTTCATACGCGCCTCTCCTCAAAAGCTCTTCAAAAGCGAACTGGCCAGCAGGTTCCAGCCATCCACCATCACAAACAGCAGGATCTTCAAGGGCGTCGACACCACCACCGGAGGCAACTGGAACATGCCAATCGATGTGGTGATCGAAGCCGTAACCATGTCGATCAGCAGAAACGGAAGAAACAAGACCGCCCCAATGGCAAACCCCGCCTTCAATTCAGACAGGATGTAGGCCGGAATCACCACCCGCATGGGCAGGTCGTCGGGTCTGTTGGGCCGCGCAATTTGCCCCGCGGCGGTAAACAGGGCCAGGTCCTTCTCGCGCGCGTAGTGCAGCAGGAAGTGCTTTACCGGCTGCGCGCCCCGGTCGATGGCCTCGAGCCCCGTGATCTGCCCGGCCCGGTATGGCTCCACGGCCTGCTGATCCACCAGCGTGAGCACCGGCGTCATCAGAAACCAGGTCATCATCAGCGCCAGTCCCAGCAGCGTGGGGTTGGAGGGCGCGGTCTGCGTGCCCAGTGCCTGGCGCAGAAAGTGAAATACCACCAGCAGCCGCACCAGCGGCGTCATGGCCATCAGGATCGCGGGCAGCAGGGTGATCAGCGTCAGGACAAAGAGGATTGTCCAGGGCGTCGAATCCGACGGATGCAATTTGGTGGTCAAATCGGGGATCAACGGCACGGACGCAGCCGAGGCCGTGCGCGCCGCCGCCCATACGGCTACCATGAGACCCTCGCGGAAGCGGCCCGCCCCGCAACGCGCCCGCGTCCCCGCTCATCGAGCGCATAAAAGGCCGGCGCACCTTCCGGTGAAGTTGCGATCAGGAACCTGCGGCCTTCCGCCTCCACCAGCGCCAGCGTCTGCCGCGGAGCCAGCGTGATGCGCTCCACCAGGGCCAGCCTTGGCTGCGACCCCGATCCGCCCCGCAAGCGGCCTAAGAGCCATCCCGCCAGCCCCGAAGCCGTTCCCGCTTTCCTGTTTTCCGTCTGTGTCATTTCCCGGCCTCTCACGCTCTTGGAAATCTCCAACGTCCCCTCATGCCAGCCGGGTTACCCGCACTGCCAACTGTGTGTCCACCACCTCAAACTCGCTCCAGGCCAGTTGCACATCGCCCGAGCCCAGCGGCACATCCTTTTCGTGCCCCCAGCGGGTCTCGATCACCATGTCCGGCTCCAGGGCCAGCAGGTTGCGCACCCGAAACTCCCGCACCGGCACGCCCACATCCAGTTCCACCGGCAGCCGGGCTACCGGAGAGGTGGGCGCGATCGCATCCACTTTCCCCGCGGATTGCGGCGAGGTAATCCGCACGTCCTCCGCAACCAGCGCTGTGCTGTTTGGGTTCTCCGCTGCTCTCAACTGCTGCGCGGGAGACGGTGGGGTTTGCAGGGTGGCCATGGGCAGAATGGAAGCAGAAACATGACCAGAAGCAGGACAGTTGGATTGGAATGGCTTAATACATGCGCTCGCCCAGGACCGCCGTACGAGCCTCCCAGCCAACACAATCGCTGCTACACTGATAAGAGCCGTTAAATCGCCGCCCGGGCGTTTGAACCCCGCGGCACGCGCACGGTCGAGGTCGAGGTATATGTCGGAAATGAATGGGAATAAGAGTTTTACGGGGACGAGTCTGCGCCTCAAGGTCGGCTTGGCCGAGATGCTCAAGGGCGGCGTCATCATGGACGTGATGAACGTGGAACAGGCCCGCATTGCGGAAGAGGCGGGAGCCGTCTCCGTCATGGCCCTGGAGCGTGTTCCGGCGATGATTCGCGCCGAGGGCGGCGTGGCCCGCATGGCCAAGCCAAGCCTGATCAAGCAGATCATCCAGACGGTTTCGATCCCGGTCATGGCCAAGGCCCGCATCGGCCACTTCGCCGAGGCCCAGATTCTGCAGGAACTGGGTGTGGACTTCATCGACGAGAGCGAAGTTCTGACCCCCGCCGACGAGGCGCATCACATCGACAAGCATGCCTTCACCACTCCGTTTGTCTGCGGCGCCCGCAACCTGGGCGAGGCCCTGCGGCGCATCGCCGAGGGCGCGGCCATGATCCGCACCAAGGGCGAAGCCGGCACCGGCGACGTGGTTCACGCCGTGCGGCACATGCGCCAGATCGTCAAGGAGATGAAGGCCCTCACGATGCTCAGCGAGCAGGAGCTTTACGCCGCCGCCAAGGAACACCAGGCGCCCTACGAACTGATCCGCATGGTAGCCCAGACCGGCAAGCTGCCGGTACCCAACTTCTCCGCGGGCGGCATAGCCACCCCGGCCGACGCCTCCCTGATGATGCAACTGGGCGCTGAGGCCATCTTTGTGGGCTCCGGAATCTTCATGAAGGAACGCGCCACCCCGCTGGATGTGGAGAACGACCCCAAGGAACGCGCGGAGGCCGTTTCCCGCGCCAAGGCCATCGTCATCGCCACCACTCACTTCAACGATCCCAAGATCCTGGCCGAAGCGAGTGAATCGGTCACTGGCACCATGAAGGGCCTGGCCGCTGCCTCCATCGAGGAATCCCAGTTGTTGCAGACGCGCGGCTGGTAATCACCCCAGTGGGGCCAACTACCTTCGCCATGCCGGAGATGCTCAGCATCTCCGGCATGTTCTTTCAGCCCACCCTTCGACTGGAATCTCGCCTGTCTCAACGGCCGAGTACAATCCCTGCAACGATCTACGTGAGGAGAAGACTTGACGGGAAGTGAGAAGAAACCGCGCATCGGTGTGCTGGCCATTCAAGGGGATTACGCAGCCCACGCCGAGGCGCTTGCCGACTCTGGCGCCGACCCCGTCGAAGTCCGCAATCCTGACGGCCTCGACGGCCTCGACGGCCTTATCCTCCCCGGTGGCGAATCCACCACCATGCTCAAATTTCTCGAGCGCCGCGGCTTCTTTGAAGCCCTCGAGAAGTTCGCCGCCGGCAAACCGGTCTTCGGCACCTGTGCCGGCGCCATCCTGCTGGCGCGCGAAGTGCGCCACCCCGCCCAGCGCAGCCTGCGGGCACTCGATGCCGTTGTGGAGCGCAACGCTTACGGACGCCAGATTGACTCGAAGATCCTGATCGCCCCCACCAGCCTCCCCGGAGGCCCGCTGGAGATGGTGTTCATCCGCGCACCGCGGATCGCCGAGACCGGCCCCGGAGTCGAGGTCCTCGCCCGCCGCGAAGGGTTCCCCGTGCTGGTGCGCCAGGGAAAGCTGATGGCAGCCACGTTTCACCCCGAACTTTCCGCGGATCGCCGCGTGCATCGACTCTTTGTGGATACGGTGATCGCGTCGACCCAAAAGTAGAGTATCCTTGCATTCCACCGGCAAAGATTCCGGCGCTCTCACAAATCCGACCATCTTACCCGTACCTCCGTGCGTCCAAGGAGGAGTGGGAGCATTTCTACAAGACAAAGGCCTCGCAATGCCCGTCACCTTCACGCGCACCCCCGCGGAGATTGAAAGGAAAGAGCCGGGAGTCGGCGGCAAACCCCCTGTGGACCGGCGCCCGACCGGCGGCGGTGGCGGCGGTGGCGACGACGATTGGCAAAGCAAACGCGGGGGGCCGCACGAACGCCTGCATCGCATCCGCTTCTTCGTATTCTTCGCACTCGCCGGCGACATGATGTTCTTCGCCGCGCTGGTGGTCCTCTTCTTTGCGCGCCAGGCCGGCATGCACATGGATCCGCGAAGCCACGAAATGATCGGCGACTGGCGCCCTGTCACGCTGCCTCCCATCGTCTACCTGAACACCGCATTCCTGGTGCTCAGCAGCCTGGCCATGGAAGTGGGCCGGCGCAATATCTTTCGCGAAATCGACGTACTCGAAGAGTGGCTCGGCCTGGGCAAACCGGCACTTTACCGGACCCTGCCCTGGATAGGCGGAACCCTTGTGCTGGGCGCACTCTTTCTGGCCGGGCAGGTGGTCGCATGGAAGCAGCTCACGGCCCAGGGCTTCGCATTCAACCAGTGGTCCACTCCCGCAAGCTACTTCTTCTACGTCGTCACCGGATTGCATGCGGCCCACCTGGCCCTGGGCATCCTGGCACTCACATTTTGCCTCAGTGCACTTGGCTGGCTCAGGCGGGTGGAACTCCGCCAGATCGCGGTGGATATCACGTCATGGTATTGGCATACCATGGGCCTGGCGTGGCTGCTGCTGCTGGCCGTCCTGGTAGTCGGGCAATAAACCACTTTTCAGAGCATCGTCAGGGCCGCGTCCTCTTCGCTGTGCCTCGGGGAAGCGCCTTGTGACCGGTTGCGGTCAACGTGAACTGGTCCTTTGCTTCCACCGTCAGAGCAGCGGCCTCCGGATCCTTCACCTTCCACATCACTGCGTGCAACTGGTGGTTGGCCACGTCAATCGTCACGTAGTTGAACACCGGAAAGCCCGTGTCGCGGTAAAGATCTCCCCGGCCGCGAAAAAGCAAAGGATAAGGTTCAGCCCCGCCGCCGCCGGTCACCACGTATTCCACTCCCCTGCGCTCAAAGCGCTCGTAGTTGTGAATGTGGCCGTTGAACACCACCACCTTCGCCCGGATGCGCCCCAGTCGAGCTTCGAGAATGCCGCGCAGACTCAGCGAGTCCTTTGAAGGCAGCCCCACAAAAATCTGCGACTGCCGGTCGGCCATCCACGGTATGTGGTAAAGAATCAGCAGAAACTCCACCTGGCTGGGTAAGTGATCGAGCTGGGCGGCGAACCAACGCACCTGCGCCGCGGAGTTGTCAGACGGCTGCGTGCAGTCCAGCGAAATGACCTCGACGTTCCCCAGCAGCGCCGAGTAGTAGCGATGCCCGGCGACATCCGGAAAATTGTCGAGATAGTTCGCAATTCCCTGCTGAATGCCGCCGTACGTCTCGTGGTTTCCGGTGGTCGGCAAGGCGACGATGTGAGCCTGGCGCCATGGAGCCGTTTCCCTCTGAAAATCCTGCCAGTCGGCGACGTTGGCGCCCGTAAAAGGCGTGTCCCCCGTCAGCAGCAGGACTTCGGGATGTTCTTCGGCAACTTGCCCGGCCAGCCATTTGCGAACGCGGGGGTTGGTGCCCGACGTGACCGAAGGGTCTGTGAAGCGCGTGTCGCCGTACGCCACCATGCGAAGCGGTCTATCCGAATCGAACTGCGGGAAGGTCAACGTGGGCCGCGCGTCAGACCCGCGCGAAGCGGATAGGGGCGACGCAGGCGCGCCCATCAACGGCAATGCCAAAAGGAAGAGTGCGATTACCAGGAGAAGCCGGCAATGCGTACCAGGGCTATTGAATGGGCAGGGACTCACGGCCTCAGATTACCATTGAGGCAACCTGGAATTGCTCGAAAAGGGTCGTCGGAGAGCCAAAGGATCGATCGTCACGAGAGTTCAGGCCGCCCCCCGGCACCCGGAATAGAGCTGGGACGTGACAGGGCCTGCGTCCAGCGATTAAACCAAGTGTTTGCGCAAAAACGAACCGCAACGCTCGCCGAAGCTGGGAACCTCAGGGCATTCAAGATAGATCTGCCGGTTAACCGACATGAGCAACTGCACAGCTTCCAACTCGGAGTCCCGGGCCGTAAACTCGCCGACTTCATACACAAATTCATCGGACAGATACTCAATCGCATGGCCAAGGATTTCAAGCGCGCGACCTGCTTGATGGCTCACCCGCCGGCGGCGATTGGTGCGAACCTGAGAAGTTGAGACGGCCGCTGCTGAGGTCGGAATCGGAAACACCGTGGTAGAAGCTGTCATTGACATGCTTTTAATCCTCACTCTAGTCGTCGGCCAATCTGACGCAATTCTTCACAGGACCAAAGTACCGAATTCACAATGGGAAAATCGAATTATCCAAGTTCCACTTCGGGAGATGATGTGATGGGCCTCACGTATCACTTGGCTCGGCTTCTGCTCTCATTCCCCTTAGATGCTGCAAACTCCGGCGGTGTGGTCTCTGCCTTGACGGGAGCAGATCGAAAACCTAAGCTCAAACCAGCGGCCTGTCGAAGTGGGGGTATATCTCCTCGCTCCACCGGTCACAAACCACTTCGAACTTTTCGGGACGGGCCACAATGATTCCCTACCATTGGCAATATTTGCCGCTTTTAATGCAGATTCTGGCCGCATTCGGCCTGGGCGCCGGCATGGTCCTGGCCTCGTGGTTCATCGGCCGGCATCGCAACTCGGCCGTCAAGCTGGCCGCGTATGAATGCGGCATCGTGGCCGTGGGCGACGCGCGCGCCCGCTTCAGCGTGCGCTTTTACATGGTCGCCATGCTGTTCATCCTGTTTGACGTGGAAGCGGTCTTCATGATGCCATGGGCAGTCATCTACCGTAAACTGCCGGAAATCACAGGATCGCGATTCTTCGGCTTCTGGGAAATGATCGTCTATCTCGGGTTTGTGGCCGTGGGACTCTATTACATCGTGCGCAAGGGTATCCTCGACTGGAGCATGGACAAGGCGGACCTGTAGGATGAGTGAGACCTTGAAGAGTACGCTTGCGGACAAAACCGCGGTTCTGGCCGGCCTTCCAGATCACCCAGCTCTAAAAGCCATCCTGGCGTGGAATGCCGACGCCCTCGTGGATGCCAGGTTCGATCGCGCCGAACTCACGCTGACCATCGCCCAGGACCACATCCGCGCTGCCGCGGCCACCGTGCTGGCAGCCGGCTACAACGCCTTCCAGGACGTAACGGCGGTCGACTGGTACCCCTCGGCGCCTCGCTTCCAATTGACCTACCACATCGTTTCCCATTCGTTTAAGGAGATGATCCGGCTGCGCGTGCTGGTGGACGAGGCCAATCCGTCCGTAGAATCCATTACACCGGTATGGCCGGGGGCCAACTATTACGAGCGCGAGGTCTTTGACCTGTTCGGAATTCGGTTTGAAGGGCACCCCAACCTGCGCCGCATTCTGATGCCGGACGACTGGAAGGGCCATCCGCTGCGCAAGGACTATCCGGTAGAGGGGTACCGGTAAATGACTGAAACCATCGGTACACCCATTCTTGAAGTTCCCAGGGCCGAAGGCTCCAGCGACCAGCACATGGTGCTGAACATGGGGCCGCAGCATCCTTCCACGCACGGCGTGCTGCGGCTGGTGCTGGAGATCGACGGCGAGATTGTTGTCCGCCTCTACCCGGAGATCGGCTACCTGCACACCGGCATCGAGAAGACCTGCGAAGCCAAGTTCTACCAACAGGTGGTGCCGCTCACCGACCGCGTCGACTATCTTGGTCCCATGGCCAACAACCTCTGTTACTGCCTGGCCGTCGAAAAGCTGCTGCAGTTGGAAATCCCCGAAAAGGCCCAGTGGATCAGGGTTCTCCTTACCGAACTGACCCGCCTCAATTCGCACCTCATCTGGCTGGGCACTCACGCCATGGACATCGGCGCCCTCACGGTCTTCCTCTACACCTTCCGCGAGCGTGAAGACATTCTGCGCATCTTTGAGGCGGTGTCGGGCCAGCGCATGATGACCAGCTACTTCCGCATCGGCGGCCTCTCCATGGAACCGCCCCTTGACCTCTTCGACCGCATCCAGGCGTTCATCAACACATTCCCTGAGAAGATCGACGAGTATGCGAACCTCCTGACCGGCAATCCGATCTTCCGCAGCCGGCTCAAGGGCGTCGGGTACCTGTCTGCCGCGGATGCCATCGCGCTGGGTGTGACTGGCCCAACGATGCGAGCATCGGGCCCGGACTTCGACCTCCGCCGCGACATGCCCTATTCCAGCTATGAGAAGTTCCAGTTCAACGTCCCTGTCTCGACCGAAGGCGATTGCTGGGCGCGGTACGAGGTCAGGCTCATCGAGATGCGCGAGAGCGTGAAGATCATCCAACAGGCGCTGGACGGCATGCCGGAGGGCCCCATCAAGGCCGACGCGCCCAAGATTGTTCTCCCCGACCGTGAAAAAATGAAAACCCAGATGGAGGCGCTCATCCATCACTTCAAAATCGTCACGGAAGGCTTCCCGGTTCCGGCGGGCGAAGTCTACCAGTGCATTGAATCGGGCCACGGCCAGATGGGTTACTACGTCGTGTCGGACGGAACGGCCAAGCCCTACCGGGTCCATATGCGTTACCCGGGGTTCGCCACGCTGCAGGCGCTGGAAACCATGTGCCAGGGCCGCATGCTGGCCGACGTGGTCGCGGTGGTTGGATCGATTGATATTGTGCTGGGGGAGATCGACCGCTAGTGCCCACCACGGCGCAGTTGTATGTGGAGCTTTGGGTATCGCTGGCTTCGCTCCTCAGGAGCTACACCGCGGCCCACGGACTCAACGGCAACCGCCAGGCCACGGTGGAGTTGGGCGAGGAACGGATCACGGTGCGCCACGGAGATGGGTGGCTGGATCTGCAACGTAGCGGCTCCGATGTGAGTTGGCGGCGCGAAGATGGACGCAGCGGAAAGCTCGAGTTGACTGAAGCAGGAACGTTGCGCAGTGAGACAGGCGAGGAAGAAATGGATATGGCAGCCGAGGCTTGGGCCCGGGAGTTGATGCAATGAGTCCTAGAGAAATGAACCCGGAGACCATGAGTATTTTTTCGCCTGGGCTCGCGTCCCGCTTCGACGTCCTGGTCGAGAAGTATCCGGTCCGCCGCTCGGCACTCGTCCCCATGCTGCTTTACGCGCAGGATGAGATCGGCTATCTCTCCGACGCGGTGATCGCGGAAATCGCCGAGCGCATCTGCATCACACCGCTCGAAGTGCGCAACGTGGCCAGCTACTANNGCCTACGACCTGTACGAACGCTTTCAGGAAGAACTGGGCATCGGCCACAAGGGCGTCACGGCCGATGGCGTCTTCTCTCTCGAAGAAGTGGAGTGCATCGGCGTCTGCTGTTGGGCGCCGGCCATCCAGGTCAACTACGACTTCCTCGACGAGCTCACGCCCGATCAGGTCCCAGGCATCCTGACCAACTACCGCGACAAAGCCCAAGCGGAAGGAGCAAAACCCAATGCCTAGGCTGGTCTCGCATCCTGATGAAGTGAAGATTGTGACGCGCCGCTTCGGCATGGGCGCGGCGGAGATCGACAAGTACATCGAGCTCGGCGGCTACGATGCCGCGAAGAAGTGTCTCGCGCAGGGTCCCGAGTGGATCATCAGCGAGATGAAGTCCAGCAATCTGCGCGGCCGCGGAGGCGCTGGATTTCCCACGGGCCTGAAATGGTCGTTCGTTCCCAAGCAGAGCGCCAAGCCCAAATACGTGCTGGTGAACGGCGACGAGAGCGANNCCCGGCACCTGCAAGGACCACCTGATCTTCCTGCACGATCCCCACGCGGTGATTGAAGGCGCCATGATCGCGGGCCTCGCCATTGGCGCGAAGATCGGCTTCATCTATCTACGCGGAGAGTATCGATACCTGCTCAAGATCATGGAGAAAGCCGTGGCCGATGCCTATGCCAAGGGCTTCCTCGGCAAGAACATCTTCGGGTCCGATACTGAGTTTCAGATCATCACCCAGACCGGCGCGGGCGCATACGAAGTTGGCGAAGAGTCGGCGCTGATGGAGTCGCTTGAAGGCAAGCGCGGCGTGCCGCGCATCAAGCCTCCGTTCCCCGCTGTCGTCGGCCTCTACGGCGGCCCCACGGTCATCAACAACGCTGAGACCATCGCCACGGTGCCGCATGTGATCTCGATGGGCGGCCCGGCTTACGCGGCGGTCGGCTCCGAGCGCAACGGCGGCACGCGCCTGTTCAGCCTCAGCGGCCACATCGAGCGCCCCGGCGTGTACGAACTGCCCATGGGCTACAACCTCAAGAAGATGATCTACGAAGTGGGCGGCGGCATTCGCGGCGGGCGCAAATTGAAGGCCGTGGTCCCCGGCGGGTCGTCAACGCCGGTCCTGCTTCCTGAAGAGATCGAAAACCTCGGCATGGACTTCGACCAGCTGGGCAAGGCGGGCTCGATGCTTGGCTCCGCCGGCGTCGTCGTCCTTGACGATCAGACCTGCATCGTCGAGTTCGCGCTGCGCACCATCAGCTTCTATCAGCACGAGAGCTGCGGCTGGTGCATTCCCTGCCGCGAAGGCACTGACTGGATCAAGAAGTCGCTGACGCGTTTCCACGCCGGCTTTGGCACGGAAAAGGACATCGACAACATTCAATACTTGGCACAGAATATGTTGGGCCGCACGTTCTGCCCACTTGGCGATGCAGCGGCGATGCCGACATTGGGTTTTGTAAAAAAGTTCCGCAAAGAGTTTGAAGAGCACTTGAACGGCAAGCCGTGCCCGTTCGCAAAACATGTAGAACTGGCCGTGGTGTAAAAGGCTTTAGAGGCTGTACCAGAAGACTTGACACGATTTCCGACGGTAATGCTACTCTCCTCTGCGGTTTGAACGTCCGGTTTGAGGAGAGAAAGTTGAAAGTCAGAGACTTGATCAAGAAGATCGAACAGGATGGATGGCAGTATATGTACTCGACTGGCAGCCACAGGCACTACAAGCACCCGACTAAGCCGGGAAAGGTAACCATTCCTGGGCACCCTGGCGATGATGTTCCTCCGGGTACGCTACGATCAGTTCTGAAGCAGGCAGGTTTGAGATGAAGCAGAAATTCCTGGTCGTTTATGAACACGCGAAGCGCAACTATGGAGGCTTTGCTCCAGATATTCCGGGTTGCATCTCCACGGGGAAGACCCTGAGCGAGATGCGGCGCGCCATGCGCGAAGCGTTGGAAGCCCACTTGGAATTCCTTGCATCAGACGGCGATCCAATGCCAGTACCAGTAACCACGAATTTCGATTTTTCACCCGAGGACGATCCTGGCGGCGAAGTGGATCACTATGTAGTCGAATGGCTCGAAATCAATGTTCCTATCGGTGGGCGAAGAAGAGAAGCGATGACGGCATAAGCCCGTCGAAGGATTGACCGAACCAATGCCAGACGTAACCTTCACAGTC
>PLXP01000231.1 GCA_003151435.1 Acidobacteriaceae bacterium | reverse complement strand
CTAAGGTCGCCAACCTTCGGGGTGGCCCTTCCCCTTCTCAAAGGCCGTGTGCAGCTCGGTCAAAGCCGCACCTTGCGGGCCTCCTCCGGCGGCTTCATGAACTCATCGCGGCAACCTTGCCACGGGCAACGGAGCGTTAGGGCTCCGGCGCGCGGTGTCGGGGCCTTCATGGGAAGGGGCATGCATAGCTGAGAATGCTCCGGTAGCCTTTCGAATTTACCCAAGAATTCACCCAAAACTGCGACGTCTTACACGTAAATACAGGTGCTTAGGCGGTATTCCGTGTGCGGTTAAGTTGTTGAAAGTAAAGGTAAAATGCAGATTGACACGGAAGAGGTCGCTGGTTCGAATCCAGTCGTGCCTACCATAATTAAACATATCATTCTAAGTGGATTACGCCCGTCTTCAACGTACAGTGATCTCGTGAGTTCAACCCGCATTCCAACCCGCAAACGCTCTGCATCACTGTTTTTCACCGTCGTTCACCCAAATAGAGCAGGAATGACCAAGGGCGGGATTGGCATAGAATCCGCTGAACTACGTTGTACGAGTGACTTTCCAGTTCATCCGGCGGCGCGCGGCGAAGACACTTTGCGAACACTTCCCGGAACGCCCCCAATTCCTATCGGCCCGCACCGGGAAGAGGTTGTTCCGGAAGTGGCCGGCAAAAAGGCCTGATATCGCGTAGACCAGGCCGGTCAGCAACACAACCCATGCGGCCTCAAAGTGGAGATACCGGCTCCAGCCATTCTGGTCGGGCATCACGAAGCCATAGCCAGTCGGAACCGTTGCTCTCGATGCGGGGATCGGTATCGTGAACATTGGAGGTGTCAGCGCGTTGCCGACTTCACCCCAATAGAAACGCGGGTGAGAAACCACTATCTCAGTTCCGCTGATCAGCAGAGCCAAGAAGGACACGACCGTGATCCAATGCGTCACGCGGACGATCGCGGTATGCCGTGGAGTTTCTGACTTGTGTACCGGGGAAACGGTTGACACGCCTGGAGGATAGCACAAAACCAAGCACGAATTCAGCCGTAGTCTTTCGAAGCTCGTCCAGACCGGAGGAGCTTGACGCTTCAACCACTGATTGATCGCTGGCTTCGAGACATTTGCAGCAACGACGTTGCCCAGTCGTGCGCGGCGAGCCTTGTCAATCTCGCCCACCCAACTTGACCCCCATTAACGGCAATCTCAAAGTGGTCCGAGTCTGGGTCCAGGAACCCAGGACATGAATGCACCCAGTCCATCCACCTCATGTTTGCCTTGCTTCTACAGGAATTCTCGTGCCAGCTTCCCCGTTTCTCATGCACAGCCTATGCAGAAAACAGATGCACATCCGGGGTCTAGTGTTTATGCTGCTGGTTAAGTCGGTAAGTCTGAGGATCTCTTGGGAAGTTGGAAGAGAAATTATATTTGGTTGGAAACCAACGTTCCATGCTTGAATGGGATTCGGTTCCTTCAGAGTTCCTATTGCGTCGGGATAATTTACGGAGGTTGGAAGGATGAAGCCTTGGAACAACCAGATCATTGTTGCTGCGGGTGTCACTGCTGCCCTCTTCGCGACGGTCGCCGTCCGCGCGGAAAACGCTTCCTTCATCCTTGATCGGCAGAACAGTACGATTGTCCTGGAGCCCTACGCTCCCAACATCATCCGGGTGACGATGAGCCGCCTGAAGGACAAGGCAGTAGCAGCGCCCGGATATGGATTCACTGCGAGTCCTTCCGCCGCAGGCTGGAAACACGAGCAGGACGGGCAAGGCGATGTCTACACCTCCTCGCTGATGGTGGTCGTCATAGATGCCGACCGTCCTCCGACACCGACTGTCAATGACCTGCAACTCGACAAGTTCTTCCACTTCCTTTCGCAACCCCGCGCTCATATTGTGTTTCGAACACCCCAAGGCAAGACCCTGCTGGAGATGACGGACTGGAGCATGTCCAAGCCGAACGACAGCGACGGCAACACGTCGGTTCTTAACGACGAGCGTCCGTCCGATGAGCCGTTCTATCGGGTGGGTGCAGTGTTTGCGTCTCCCGCGGACGAACACTACTATGGGCTGGGCCAAAATCAGGACGGTTTTCTCGATCACCGCGGACATGCTGTCCGTTGCTGGCACGACTACTTTGCGCCGGGCGGCGAGAGTGTGTGCGTTCCGTTTCTGGTTTCAAGCCGCAACTATGGCTTGGTGTGGGATAACCCATCAAGGACATTGATTGAGCCGGGATTCAACGAGCGCACCAAGTGGACATCGGAGGTGGGCGATCGTGTTTCGTTCTTCGTCATCTACGGAAGCACCAGCGATGAGATCTACTCCGGCTACAGGCTGCTGACGGGCGCTACGCCGATGCTGCCCAAGGCGGCTTACGGCTTTACGCAGAGCAAACAGCGGTACGATTCACAGGACGAAATCCTGTCAATCGCAAAGGGATACCGCGACAGGCATCTGCCCGCCGACACAATCGTTGTCGATTTTCTCTACTACACCAAGATGGGGCAGATGGACATGGATCCTGCGAAGTGGCCGGATCCAGAAGCGATGAATCGTCAGCTTCACGCCATGGGCTTCCAGTCGCTGATCAGCATCTGGCCGCGTTTCGCGCCAGGGTCGAAGTATTATGACTTGCTTCTCAAGAAGGGTTGGTTTGAACACCACGCCGACGGAAACCCCACGAATAGTGACCCTCCTAATAATTTGGGTCCCGATATCGACACGACCAATGCCGAGGCGGCCCGGTGGTACTGGGACACGATCCGAGACAAGTTCGTGGACAAGGGCTTCGACTCCATTTGGCTAGACGAGACCGAACCGGATTTGCCGCCCAACGGCAGCTACTTCGCGGTTGGCCCCGGGACGCGCTACTTTAATGTGTATCCGCTATTCCACACCGCATCTGTTTATGACGGCTTCCGCCGCGACCTCAAGAGGCGAGCGATGATTCTGGCGCGCGCTTCGTATCTTGGAGCCCAGCGCAACGGCACCATCTTCTGGTCCTCCGACATCTATTCCACCTGGGACACGTTTACGCGGCAGATACCCGCTGGGTTGAACTTTACCGCGTCCGGCATGCCTTACTGGTGCAGTGATACAGGTGGCTTTCTTAACTTACCCGCGGTGCATCACCCGTCTCATCCCCCGCTGCTTGACCCATCTGATGCCCGCGACACCGTGGGCGGGTATGACGATTACCCGGAACTGTATGTGCGCTGGTTTGAATACGCGGTCTTTGAGCCCATTTTTCGGACTCACGGCACCCGCGCTTTCAACGAACCCTGGTCGTATGGGAAGCAGGCGGAGCCAATCCTGGCAAAGTATCTTCGCATGCGGTATCAGCTCTTGCCCTACGTTTATTCGCTGGGATATCGCTCTTACAAAACAGGCGCACCCTACATGCGGGCGCTCTTCATGGATTTCCCAGACGATCCCAAAGTCGCCGGGATGGGAGACGAATACATGTTTGGACCGGCGTTTCTGGTGGCTCCCGTCACCGAACAGGGTGCGACCAGCCGCGAGGTCTATCTGCCCGAATCGACTGACTGGTACAACTATTGGACAAACGAACGCGTAAAGGGAGGGCAGACTATCAAGGTTGACGCTCCGATCGATACAATCCCGCTCTTTGTTCGGGCAGGTTCGATTGTTCCCTTGGGAAAGCCCATCGAAAACACTGGACAAAAGCAGGAATTGGCCAAAGTGCTTGTGTACCCTGGCGCCAATGGCGAATTCACTCTTTATAACGACGATGGAAGAACTTACGCATACGAGAAGGGCGAGAGCAGCTTGACTCATTTGCAGTGGGACGATGCCGGCGGCCGGCTCACTCACGAAGGTGCGCAGGCTTGGACTGGCCGGGACGCCGAAGTCGTCGAAGTCATCAAGCGATGATGAGTTCGGGGCAAACAGGGGCGTGAAATTCCCTCTGCGGTTTGCTGGTTCACACCAGTGGCGCCAAAGGGAAGGTTGCGCCTACCAAGTGTAGATAGCAACGGCTTGAGGAGGACCGGCTACCGAGTCGGTCACCGTCGTCTGTAAGACAATCTGTAGATTCTTCCGACTCCAGTCTGGAGGAGCCATTCGGAGAGCTTTTTCCAGATACTCCGTATTGGAAATGAGTTCACCGGCTGCTGCCGTGCCATAGGATTGAATTCCCGCGACCGCCACGACGAATTTCCCTGTCTTGGAATCAAGGAGCCTGGTAACCACACCGTAGTCGTCGCTCCCGGAGTTCCTGGCACCCGATTTCGCAGTCCAGTGCCGTCCAGACGGGCCTTGCTCCCGGATGACGGATTTTCCATCCTCTTCAATAAAAGCGAAATGAAGGTTGGATGTCACTTGCATTGTTGACCGGTTGTTGTAAGCTCCAATGACGACTGCGGGAAAATTGCGGAGATCTTCAAAGGAGTAACCGTCTCCAATGCGCAGTTGGTTCTTTTTCCCGATTTTGGCGAGAAGGCCGGACAGTTGAATCGCGGCGAGAACATCCCCTGCCGCGAGACCGTAGTCGGGATATTCGTCCATATCACTCCAGACCAGTTTGTCATTTGGCTGCAAATTGGGTGACTGGGTGAGTCTCTCGAACAGCGTAGTGGGTGTACCTGGCGTCTTTGAATGCCTTTGGAAGAGCTTTGCCGACGGCATGTAAACCGTGGGTTTGGCGATGCAAATCAGTACTGGTTCGGTGGATGAAAAGGCCGGGGACCAAAACTCTTCCAGAGAAGACTTGGGCGCGGTGGCCCGATTGACGGACATCCAAATCAGGGCCAGGGCAGCCAACAAAGCCAGACCGAATACGGGTAAAAGCCACGCGCGCTTTTTGGTGTTTCCGGGAAGCGCTTTCTCTGTAGAGGGCAGTGAGGGCACTGGTTGATGCTGCCGCCCCGGCGCTGCATGCGGCGTTTCCTGTACGTGCGACCCTGGTGACGATTCGGAGGCCGATTCTTCACGCCCCAGCGCATCCTGCGCCCACCTGAATTCTGGAACGTATGAGCCGGTATGGAGTTCGATGCGGACTGCGGGCCGGTGTGTCTGAGCGTGATAGTACTGCTCCAGCCGCCTGTGAACCTCGCCCGCCTGCACGCGGACGACAGGATCATCCCCAGTGGAATAGCCAACCGGCCGACCAAAGAGCTCCACTCCTATAGTGCGCTCTTTAAGTCGTTCGTGGTTTCCCTCCAGCCGGTGATGAACTACATACGACAAGAATTGCTTACAGCGCTTGCTGGTTTGAAAAACAGTGCTGGTTAGGACCGCTTCAAGTTCGCCTAGAATCGACGCTCGCTCAGCGTCATCAACGACATACCCTTCATCTGGGTCCTGTTCACGACTGATCGGAAGTGTTTTCGACCCCATATCCGTTACCCATTCACCCGCGCCCGAGCGGCCGTTCAAAAGCTATTGAAGCCTGTATTTTTCAGGCGTATAATGCGTAACCGACTGGCCTCATGATCACCCATCACACTGTATTACACCGTGTCCTACTTGAAAAGGCTCAATTGCGAAGTCGATATTCACCTGACAGAACGGGGGTTGGAACAAACCCGGAACCAGCAACCTTCCGGTTGAGGGGAATGATACGCTCGCTACCACTCAGAGTGTGTCGCCTCCGGCAGCAGCCGTTGGCCTAAGACCAAGAGTGTGTGACGGCGCCCCGCGCAAGAGCAAGCATGGAATTCCGGGGCGCTTGCGCGAGATCGTGCTCGGGGAGATTGCAACGACACGTCCAAGGCATTCGAACCTGGTGGACCCCAACTTGCGCGGCAAATAAGCTTCAGGCTTCTAAAGGAGACCAGATGAACAGGTTTGCGAAAAGGATTTCAATCCTTACGATCCTCCTGCTGAATTTGGGTGGATTATCGGCGCTTGCTCAGTTCTCAAGCGGCATCGAAGGGACGGTTAACGACTCATCGGGAGCCGCGGTTTCAGGAGCCACGGTTACCGTCACGGATGCTCGGCTTGGGGTAACGAAGGCCACCACCACTAACCAGTCTGGCTACTTCCGCATCGACAGCATCGCGGCATCCACCTACACAGTCGAGATCCAGATGAGTGGGTTCAAGACCTGGCGCCAGGCGGGCCTTGCCCTTCAGGTCGGAGAAACTCGAACCCTGGCACCTGTTGTTCAGGTCGGATCCGTCTCCACAGATGTTACGGTGTCCGCTGCGGCGGCAGCGGTCGATCTAACGAGCGCGACAACCGGATCGGTGATCGCGGAATCGACTCTGACGGAGACGCCACTTGTAGGCCAGAATGTGTTCGGCCTGACCGCCCTGACCCCGGGCATGACGGGAAGTGCGGTTAACTCCGCGGACAACTACACAAACGAATACTCGATCAACATCAACGCCGCGGGGCTGCGCCAGGAGCAAAATGGATACACGATTGATGGCGCGTACACCAATACACCCTCGCGCGGCGGTGGCACGTCCATCTCTCCAAATCCCGAGATCGTGCAGTCCATGAACGTCAAGACCAACAATTTCGATGCCCAGAAGGGAAGAAACGGCGGCGCTACCGTCGAGGTCTTTACGAATTCAGGCTCGAACAGCCTTCATGGGACACTCGACTACTACTTCCTGAACGATTCGTTGAGTGCGCGCACCGAATTTCAATCCAACGTTCCCGTGTTCAGCCGGAACGAAATGGGCGCGACCATCGGTGGGCCGGCCATCAAGAACAAGTTGTTCTGGTACGGGGCCATCGACGTGCTTCGCTCCAGTGCTGCTGGCGGTGGCCAGTTCACGGTCGAGACGAAGGATCTTATCGACTGGGTCACGGCCAACCTGCCCAACACGGTGGCAGCGCAGATTCTCAAGACGGCTCCGCCCGGATCGTTTCCGACAGCCAACATCCAGACGGTCGCACAGGTTGAAGCAGCAAACTCGGGATATTACGCTCCACCTGCGGGCATACCGGCAACCCTAAATGCGGTTGGTACTTCAAATATCAATTGGTCAACGCCCAAAAACGGATACCAGTGGAGCTTCAGAGTCGACGATTATCTGGGCAAGAACGATCGAATCTACGTGGACGCGATGCGGACCTCTGAGAACTCTGAGGGCATACAACCACGGCCTGCTACAAATATCCCCTACTACGCAATTTCCGATTTCGTAAACGTCGACTGGACACATACCTTCTCACCGCGGCTCTTGAATGAATTCGGCGCGAATCTCATTCGCCCGCAAGGCGCGAACGGGTCGTCCCCAACAGAAGCCATACCGTACATCAACGTAACTGGACTGCAGGGGTTCGGAACATGGGGGGCCGGCAACTTCATCCAAACGACAGTCGGCTGGCGCGATGTTTTAACGGCGACCGTGAAGACGCACACACTAAAGTTCGGGTATGACGGTTTCAATATCCGCGAGGTTGACCAGCAGAATAGTGCGTTCACTCGGCCGACCTATAACTATGACAATCTGCTGGACTTTGTTCAAGATAAACCGACGTCGGAAACCGCCACGCACGTAGACCTCACGACTCACGGGCAGGCGCCCTATGCACGGCGCTATCGCGACCTATACACGGCGTTCTTTGTTCAGGACGACTGGAAGCTTACCCCTAAATTCACCTTGAACATTGGTGTTCGATACGATTCGATGGGGAACCTGTTTTCGATCATCAGTCCAAAGCTAACGATATTGAAGCTCGCGGGTGGCTCTACGCGGCAGCAGCAGATTGCAGGCGCTGTCATCGCCGCAGCTCCGAGCGGACGGTCAAATGTGCTCGACCACGTTGTCTATAACTTCACTCCCCGTTTGGGATTCTCCTGGGATGTTCGCGGAAACGGCCAAACAGCCTTGCGCGGCGGCGTGGGGATGTTCTCAGATCAGCCGCCTTATCTCCACATAACAGATGCCACGTCGGGCAATCTGCCCTACTATTACACTCCATCGATCAACGTACGCCAAGGTAGCCCTACGCCGGCTGTACAGCTTTGTCAGCCTCCAACAGGCTACACGGAAGTCTGTCCTGTGGTGGACACTTCCAACGTCACCTTCGACTCGCGTGGCGGCGTCCTGATCAGCGGCGTACCCAGTCGATCGGGCATCGGTGGCTACGATCCCAACTACAAGATGACCCAGGTCGAAGCATGGACCTTGAGCGTGCAGCAGCAATTGGGGAACAATCTGGTGGCGGAGATCAACTATTCCGGATCGGCTGCGCACCACCTGCCGATTTATCAGAATGCAAATCGCTTCGCAGGCGATCTAATTGTCAACAAGGGCAATCCACAATTCCTCAATCCAAGTTTTGGCGCCATTGAGTACGGCACTTCAAACGGCAATTCCGTCGGCCACGTTGGTTCCGCAACCCTGAGCCGCCGCTTCTCCCATGGGTTTGCGGCACGTGGCATTTATTCCTATGGAAAAGCCCTGGACGTTTACAGCACGGCACAATCGCTGGACTCGGGATCGATCACGACGGTCACTAACATCATCCAGCCAGACAACTTCAGGGCACAGCACGGTCGGGCCGACTATGACATCCGTCAGCAGTTTTCGGCCGACGGAACGTGGACCGTGCCAGCCCCGTACAACTCACTTCTGGCGAGAAATGTCCTCGGCGGTTGGCAGTTTGGTGGCGTGTGGATATTGCAGTCCGGATTACCATTCAGTGTCTACACGAGCGCTGCCTTCCATCCGGTCCTTGACGAGAGCGGCAACGTGATCGGCAATAGCGGAGGCGACTACAATGCGGACGGAAATAACTACGATGTTCCAAACGCCCCGGCTTTCGGCAGGCACCTTTCGGGCAAGAAGAAAAAGGACTACCTGAATGGGTTGTTTAAGGCGTCCGATTTCCCGACGCCCGCGCTGGGAGTGGAAGGGAATATTGGTCGAAACACATATGACCAACCCGGATACAACAACGTGGACTTCACGTTTGAAAAGTTCTTCACGATTAGGGAAAGGGTAAAGATCGAAGCAAAGGGAGAGGTATTCGACTTGTTCAACCGCGCCAACCTGACGGGAGTGAACTCGGATATGTCGAGCGGCCTATTTGGTCACTCAACGAACCAGTTGCCGGCGCGTAGTATTCAGTTCCACCTGCGTGGAAGCTTCTAATCTCGTCCGTCCGGGGAAAGGTGACGGTGAGCGGCATTCCTCTCTTCGGAATGTGCGGCTGTCTGTCACCTTTCCTCACCTTGGCTGTGAAGTAGCAGATTACATCCAGGCTGCTTGCAGCCAATGTGATCGATGTTGCGATCAGTTTCAGCTAATCAGCTAAGGAAGCTGTAGCTGACCGAGAATCGTGCGTGCCGATGGGGCGCGGAGTTACCACGAATGCTTTACACGGTCTGGTGACCATGACTTTTTCAGTTTTCCCTCACAACAACCTCCAACATACCCCGAGGCTCCGTTGGAGCAGGCGTTTAAGTGCGCGCGAGGAAATCCAAAGATGAGGTGTTCTGTGCGGCGAAGCAGGATCATTTTGTGCCTTCTGGCGGTCATTTTCGGGAGTGTTACTCTGCTTGCCGAGCAGCCCGGCGTAGTTCTTGAGCGGGAAAGTAGCACGATCGTCCTCGAACCCTACGCACTGAACATCATTCGTGTCACCATGAGCACGTTAAAGGATCAGGCAGTGAGCGAACCGGGATACGGAATCGTGGCGAAGCCATCCGACACCGGCTGGACGCATGAAGCGACCGCTGCTGGAGACACGTATCGATCGACACGACTGAATGTGTTCATTGCAGCGCCGGCTCCGCCTCGGCGGAGGCCCGACGGGTCGTTCTGGAAAGGTCCGAGGAAGAACTTCAACGGCGCAGACCGCGAACCCTACATGACGATCACGGGCGGCGATGGCAAACCGTTGCTCAATATGGAAGGCTGGGAGATGGCGGAACTGAACGACAAGGATGGCGACCGCCAACTCGACAATGATCGCAGGCCTGAAGATCCGCCATTCTATCGGGTGGGTGCCACGTTCGCATCCCCCGACAATGAGCACTATTATGGGCTGGGACAGAACCAGGAGGGATATCTCGATCACCGTCAGCATAAGGTAGAATGCTGGGCGGATTATCAATCGGCGGGTGGCCCTAACTTCTGCGTTCCTTTCCTTGTTACAAACAAGGGATACGGGCTGCTCTGGGATAACCCATCAAAGACGACGCTTCTTCCCGGCTTGAATGAGCAAACCAAGTGGATCTCGCAAGTGGGTCAAAGAGTATCGTTCTTTGTGGTGGCCGGCTCTACGACGGATGAGATCTATTCCGGATATCGTGTGCTGACCGGAGATACTCCGATGCTGCCGAAGTGGGCGTATGGGTTAATCCAATGCAAGCAGCGCTATTCCACACAGGCAGAGATGCTGGCGGTTGCCAGGGGCTATCGCGAGCGCCATCTGCCAATCGACATGCTGGTGCTGGATTGGTTCTACTACACGAGTATGGGCCAGATGGATTTCATCAAGGAGCAATGGCCAGATCCGGCGGAAATGAATCGCCAACTTCATGCACTGAACATCGAAACGATGATCAGCGTCTGGCCGCGTTTCAAGCCGGGGACGCGTTACTACGACAAGGTAAGGCAGAATGGCTGGTTTCTGCATCACGCGGACGGCACACCCGAAGATGGACTTCCGTATGATAGTCAGGGTTCCGACATCGATAGCACCAACCCGGATGCGGCGAAGTGGTACTGGGGCGTGGTTCGCGACGATATCGCAAGCAAAGGATTCGATTCCTTCTGGGCAGATGAGACCGAGCCCGATCTGCCGCCGAATGGGAGCTACTTCAAGATTGGACCAGGTGTCGAGTATTTCAATGTGTATCCGCTGTTCCACACTTCGGCCTTTTATAACGGTATTAGGAAGGACTTCCCGGAAAGGCGTGCGCTGATCCTTTCGCGCGATGCGTATCTTGGCGCGCAGCATAACGGGGCAATCTTTTGGTCCTCGGATATCTTCCCGACGTGGGACGTCCTCAGACGTCAGATTCCCACGGGTTTGGATGTAGCCGCCTCCGGCATTGCGTATTGGGGAAATGATATTGGGGGGTGGCAGGCCTTGCCAAAGTCCCATGTGCCCGCGCATGCGCCATTGATTGATCCATCCGATGCGCGTGAAAATGTGGGTGGATACGATGACTATCCGGAATTGTATGTGCGCTGGTACGAGTATGGCGTTTTTCAACCTAATTTCCGAACGCATGGCACCCGACCACACAATGAAGTATGGTCTTATGGCAAGCAGGCAGAATCGATCCTGGAGAAGTACCTCCGGCTACGATATGAGCTGATGCCCTACACCTACTCGCTTGCATATTCTACGCACGAGAGCGGGGCGCCGTTCATGCGCGCCCTGTTTATGGATTTTCCAAACGATCCAAAGGTCGCGGATATGGGCGAAGAGTACATGTTCGGCCCTGCGTTTCTTGTCGCGCCGGTAACATCCCAGGGTCAAACCACAAAGAGTGTGTATCTTCCCGCCGGAACGGCGTGGTACAACTTCTGGACGAACGAGCGGTTCGAAGGCGGTCAGACAATTCAGGTGAACGCGCCTATCGACACGATCCCATTGTTTGTGAAGGCAGGTTCAATTGTGCCGCTGGGGAGTGCGGTAGAGAGCACGCACGACAAGCAGAGCATTATGCATGTCAAAGTCTATCCAGGCGCAGACGGAGACTTCACCCTCTACAGCGATGATGGGCTGACATATGCATATGAGAAAGGCGACGGCCAGATTACACGCGTGCACTGGGACGATTCAGCGAAGAAACTGACACACACCGGAGCTACAGCCTGGAACAATAATGGAATCGTGGACGTGGTGACTGCACGGTAGAGATCCAAGTCGGGCAGCGTTGTGCACGCGAACCACGTTTAAGAATCCTATTGCGCAGGTGGGGGCTCCTGCTCGACGAGCCTGTATCGCTTCCTGTCAGTCTCCTGCTTGAGCGACTGCTGATGCATCTCGGAAAGGCGCTTTACAAGCGTCTTCATCTCGGCGCTTCCGCTTTGCCCGGAATGGCGCAAGGCAATTAAGAGATGATAAGCAGCTGTTTCATCGGCGGGGGACTGCTGAAGTACAAGGCGACACTGCTCGATGGCCAGGCTGTACTGGCCGGAGTGCATGTACATGCTGGCGAGAAGGTCCCTTGCCCCAACCATATCCGGCCTCAGCTTAATAGCCGTCAAGGCTGACCTCATTGCATCCTTGAAGATTGCGCTGTCTGCTGGCGGGGTTTGATTCATCAGTAACTCAGCAAGAAGAAACTGTAATTGCGGGCTATCTGGATGAGCTTTGAGTTGCGATCGAACCTTCAACAGCGCCTGGTCCGGATTATTTCTCTGCAGGTCGGCAAGATCCACGGCATAGGAACTGAGGCTTTGCGCTGAATCAAGTTTCTCTACCCTATTGAAATCGGTTTCCGCCTCGTCGTATTGTGCAAGCTGCGCATAAAGAAGCCCGCGTGAAAGATAGAGAGAGGGGTCGCTCGGAATCCCTTTCAGGCCGGCATTGATCATATCGATCCCAACCTGAAATGAATCGTGATCCATGCAAATGGCAGCAAAGGAAACGTAGTAGCCTGGCGTTGTGGGACTAAGAACAATCGCCTGGCGAAGGAGAGCGACGGCTTTCGGAGTGTTCCCAACCGCCTCGTAGGCCTCGGAGGCCAAGCTTAGAATATCCGCGTCACGCTGGTCGTCCGCGAGCAAAGGGTCGAGTATCTTGATTGCGGCATCATTCTGTTTGGTTGTGACCAGGATGACTGCGAGATCGTATTTTGGGTAGGTGCGATCCGGAACTAATGCTACCAGCCGTTCAAAGACGGGAATAGCTTCCTGGAAATGCTTTGTCTGCACCAGACAATAGCCGTATGCTTCAAGGGATTCAGGATGAGTTGCAATCGCTTCTCTGGTGAGGAGAAACTGGTCGATCGCGGCTTTGCAGTCTCCCCGCATTTTCTGAAGCATTGCGAGCATTTCTCGAGCAGTTTGATCGCGCGGATCTGCTTTCAATATCCGTTCGATCAGTGGGATTGCCCGCTTGTCGTTCGACTGGTAGAGAAGCTGGACTTCACCTTTGAGAGCAGGCCCGTAGTTTGGAGATAGGCGCAGTGACTTATCGAACGCGGTCAGAGCTTCAGTAGAGCTGCCCTCGATGGAGAGGATGATACCCTGCAACGTCCAGAGGCGAAAGTCGCTTGGAGTATTGTGCAATCCGGATTTAGTGGCCTGCAAGGCTTGATCGTATTGATGGGAACGAATCAACGACTCGATTGATGCAACTGAGGACCCGGCCTGCTGTCCCTGACCAAGAACAGCCGCGCCTGCCACGACAAGTGCAGCGGTCAATGCGGCGCAACGTGCTCGGTGCATCAAGGTTGTCCTCCTGGTTGAAGATTCAGAACAGTTGAAGATCAGGACATCTACTCACGTGAACCTGTGGTCTTCTCGCCTCATCAATCGCGCAATACCAATGAACTGGCGAGTTCGCTCCAGTATAGCTTTCACACTGACACAAGGGAGATGCGAGAGCCGAGTCTTGGGTCATCGCAACCTTTGGACTGCATTATCGCGGGGCCGTTGGCTTTTTGCGGGGAGGGTTGGCCGCGCTTCTGATTGCGCAAGGGGGCCTGGCACATAGCACGCCTGTAATTCCCTTCCCTTCTGTAATAGTGAAGATGCGGTCCGCGGCAGGCAGCCTGAGCGTCTCTTTCGCGCCGGAGGGCCAATGAATCTCCGCTGTCCCAGGATCGGGAGTCTCGCCAAGACCGAAATGCAGGCGCTGGTCGTTGGATGAAATGTAACTTCCTCCGCTCATGACGTCTTCACGCTGTCGAATGCCTCCGGCAGTCAGGTACACGGTAGCTCCTACCGCATCGCGCGGACTTTGCGGTCCCCCGACAAGTTTAAGTTCCACCCAATGATGTCGGTCAGGATTGACGTTCTTCAGCAGCACGGGAGGGCCGTCAATAGGGTTGATAACCATATCAATCTTGCCGTTGTTGAACAGATCGCCAAACGCCGCCCCGCGTCCCGCAATGATCGCCGCGAGCCCCGAGCCCTTGACCGGTGGAACGTACTCGAACTTGCCGTGGTGGGTATTGTGAAACAGCAGCGGGCGTTGAGCGTACGTCGTGCCCCAGTCGTGCTGGTCCACCTGTGGATAGACGTGGCCGTTGATCATCATCAGATCTTTCCACCCGTCATTGTCATAGTCGATGAGGCCGTCGCCCCAACCCACGAAGGGCATCGCAGCTTTCACAATTCCGGCCTCGCGAGCAACATCTGTGAAGCTGGCGTTGCCGTCGTTGTGGTAGAGCGCCTTGTAATCATCGCCGAAATCAGTAACTAGCACATCGACGAGACCGTTGTTCATATAGTCGCCCACGGCTAGACCCATTGAAGCGATTTCACGGCCCTCGCCGTTCAGCGCAAAACCGGAAATGTAGCTTTGATCGTCGAAGGTACCGTCTCCCTTGTTGATGTAGAGATAGTTCCGTTCGGAATCATTCGCAACTAACAAGTCCACTTTGCCGTCACCGTTCAAGTCCACGAAGACGGCGGTAAACCCATAGAACGCCTCGGTGTCGGAGACACCGGCTTTTACACTGACATCGGTGAAAGTGCCGTCGCCATTATTGTGGAACAGGTGATCTGGTTCGCCCGGCAAGCCGCGCGGCCCGCACTCCACCGGAACGCCGCGCATCTGACAAAAGGCCGGAGACGCTGAGCCCTGTTCGGAGCTAGTGGTGTCCGCCATAAATAGAGCCGTTTAAGAGTCGGGGCCATCTCAT
>PLXP01000280.1 GCA_003151435.1 Acidobacteriaceae bacterium | reverse complement strand
CGGACGCTTCGCTGGTGGAGATCAATCCATTCATCACCACCAAGGACGACAAGCTGTTTGCGCTGGACGCGAAGATCACGTTCGACGATAACGCGCTGTTCCGTCATGCGGACATCAAGGCTCTGCGCGACACGGCGGAGGAAGACCCGCTGGAAGTCGAGGCCAGCAAGTACGCGCTGAATTACATCAAGCTGGATGGCTCGATTGCCTGCATGGTGAACGGCGCGGGCCTGGCGATGGCGACGATGGACATTATTCAATACGCCGGCGGCAGCCCAGCCAATTTCCTTGACGTGGGCGGCGGCGCGACACAGGAACAGATTGAACATGCGTTTGAAATTCTGCTTTCGGACGCGCATGTGAAGGCCATTTTCATCAACATTTTTGGCGGAATTTTGCGCGTTGACCGGCTGGCCACGGGCGTTGTGGCCGCGGCGCTCAACCTCAAAGTCAAGGTGCCGATTGTGCTGCGGCTTGAGGGCACGAACGTTGAAGAAGGCCGCAAGATTCTGAAGGAATCGGGATTGAACTTCCAGGTGGGCGCAACGATGAAAGAAG
Organism: Acidobacteriaceae bacterium; assembly: GCA_003151435.1. Lineage (GTDB taxonomy): Bacteria > Acidobacteriota > Terriglobia > Terriglobales > Acidobacteriaceae > Telmatobacter. The sequence goes on along the minus strand of PLXP01000280.1, from coordinate 53,718 downwards.
CGGCGGAGCTTGTGGTCGCAGCCGCGGCAGGAGTGGGAGCATAAGATGGCAGTTTTGGTGGATAAAAATACGCGGCTGATTGTTCAGGGAATTACCGGCAAAGAGGGCACGTTCCACGCGTTGGGTTGCGCGGAGTATGGCACCAACGTGGTGGGCGGCGTAACTCCCGGCAAGGGTGCCACGAAACATGAGGGCTGGCCGGTGTTCAACACCGTGGCCGACGCGGTGGAAAAAACGGGCGCCAACGCGACCATGATTTTTGTGCCGCCGCCGTTTGCGGCCGACGCGATTCTCGAGGCGGAGGACGCTGGGATTCCGCTGATCGTGTGCATTACCGAGGGCATTCCGACGCTCGACATGGTGAAGGTGTGGGCGAAGCTGAAGACTTCGAAGTCGCGACTGATTGGGCCGAATTGCCCCGGCGTGATTTCGCCGGGGTTGGCCAAGATCGGCATTATGCCGGGGCGCATTCACAAGCAAGGTTCGGTGGGCATTGTGTCGCGCTCGGGCACGCTGACTTATGAGGCGGTGCACCAGTTGACGCAGCGCGGCATTGGACAGTCGACCGCGATCGGCATTGGCGGCGACCCGATTATCGGCACCACGCACATTGATGCGCTGCGTCTGCTGAACGACGATCCCGACACCGAGGCGATCATCATGATCGGCGAAATCGGCGGAGCGGCGGAAGAGGCTGCGGCGGAGTTTGTGAAGCAGCATGTAAAGAAACCGGTGGTGGGCTTTATCGCCGGGCAGACCGCGCCTCCGGGACGGCGGATGGGACATGCGGGCGCGATCATCAGCGGCGGCCAGGGTACGGCGGCCGACAAGATGAAAGCGATGACGGCTGCGGGGATTCACGTGGTGGTGTCGCCGGCGGAGATTGGCGCGATGATGGCGAAGGTGATTGGAAGAAGCTAGCTGTTAGCTATCAGCTTTTAGCAACGAAGGCCCGCCGCAATGGTGGGCCTTTCGTGTTCAAGTGAGAGCAATGAAAGAGCTGTGGACAGGATTATTTGAACTCCTTACGCCGCCCTCTGAGCAAGGCGACACCGGGTGCTTCACAAACATTGTTGCGTGGGCGAACGATGTCGAAGATTTTCGGACAAGAGTGTCGCGGATCCTAGAGAAAGACTCCTGGTTCGTGGTCGCTGTCGAAAACTGTGTAACCGTCGGCGAATGCGAGGATGTGCCGGACGAATTAGCAGAGCAGATTGAGACGGCGAAAACGCGTCCCGACGATTGCATCTTTGGAACTCTTGATTACTTTCCCTCCAAACCCGCATAACGTGGGACCAAGAGGCTAGCAGCTAGAAGCTAGTAGCTGAAACCTGCCTCTTACCAGACGCGGCAAGGCGTGGGGCTGACCATCTTCGCGTCTTTCTTGCAACTGAAGCTCTTTCCAAACTCCGGCAAGTCCTGCAGCACTGTGTTGGTGCGGTACTCGTCGGGTGCGTGCGGGTCGGTTTGGGCTTGCGTGCGCAGCTGCTCGGGACGCGTCTGCGTGCACCACTGCTGCGCGTAGGCGATCCAGAAGCGCCGGTCGGGCGTGTAACCGTCGGTCTTCGCGGTCATGTCAAGGTGTGCGACGTCGGCCTTGTCAAGCCAGGCCAGCCAGGCTAGCCACAGGCCGCCAAGGTCGGCGAGATTTTCACCCAGGGTGAGCTTGCCATTCAGGTGAACTCCGGGGACGGCTTCGATAGCGTCGTATTGCTTGACCATGCACTGCGCACGGTCAGTGAACTTCTGCTCGTCGTCCTTGGTCCACCAGTCCTTGAGGTTGCCGTCTTTGTCGTATTGGCGGCCTTCGTCGTCGAAGCCGTGGGTGAGTTCGTGGCCCACTGTCGAGCCCATGTCGCCGTAGTTGGCGGCGTCGTCTTCCTTGTCGCTGAAGAAGGGCGGCTGGAAGTAGCCGGCCGGGAAGTTGACGTTATTCTGCTGCGGGTCGTAGTAGGCGTTGACGGTGGGCGGAGACATCATCCACTCGCCCTTGTCGACGGGCTTGCCGATCTTGGCGAGGTCGCGCGCCTGGTTGAATTCGTGCACGCGCTCAAGGTTGGCGAGCGAATCGCCGCGCACGATCTCGAGCTTGGAGTAGTCCCGCCACTTGTCGGGATAGCCGACCTTGTTCATCACCGTATGCAGCTTTTCCTTGGCTTTGACCTTGGTTTCTGGGCTCATCCAGTCGAGGCTGTCGATGTCTTTGCTCATGGACTGCTCGATGGCCAGCGTCATTTCGAGGGCTTGCTGCTTTTCAGCAGGAGGAAAATATTTGGCCACGTAGACCTGGCCAAGGGCTTCGCCCATTTCGTGATCGATGCGGCTGGTGCAGCGCTTCCAGCGGTCCTGCTGCTTTTCAGCGCCGTTGAGCGTGTGCGCGTAGAAGTTCCAGCTCTCCTGCTCGAAGGGCTCGGGCATGCTGGTGCCGGCGTAGGCGTGGAGCAGGTGCCAGCGCAGGTAGGTCTTGACCTGGTCGAGCGGCGTGGAGGCGACCAGGGAGTTGAACTCGGCGAAGAACTTGGGCTCGGTGTCGTTCATTTTGCCGGCTGCGGGAGCGTGCACGGCGGCCACGTAGTCGGGAACTGAAAAATGCGACAGCTCTTTGCCGAAGGAGGCCACGTCGGTGGGGTGGTTGAGGTTTTGGGGATCGCGCTGTTCGGTGATGGTGAGCGAGGCTTTGGCGAGTTCTGATTCGAGGGCGAGGACAATGCCGGCGTCTTTTGCAGCCTGGGCGTCGGGCTCGCCGGCGAGGACGAACATCTTGTGGACGTGGTCGACGTACTGCTTGCGCTGCTCCGCGGATTTGGCGTCGGTGCGGGTGTAGTAGTCGCGCTCGGGAAGGCCGAGGCCGCCGGCGCCGTAGAAGCTGATGACCTGGCTGGCGTCGGCGAAGTCCTGGTTGGAGCCCATGCCGAAGAACGCGCTGACGCCGATGGTGTGGAGGTGGGCGAGAAGCGCGGGCAGACCGGCCGTGGATTTAAGGCCTGCGATGCGGTCCAGTTCCGGCTGGAGAGGCGCGATGCCCTGCTTGTTGATGGCGGCAGTATCCATGCAGCTGGAGTATTCGTCACCGATCTTCTGCTCATTGGGGGTGCGCGCAGGGGAAGGCGCCGCGGCCTGTTCGAGGATCTGCTTGAGGTGCAGGCGGTTCAGCTCAAACAGCTCAGTGAAGCGTCCGTAGGAGGTCTGATCGGGAGGGAGAGGGTTGCGCTTGAACCAGCCATTGCAACTGTAGCGATAGAAGTTTTCGCAGGGATCGATGGCCTTGTCGACAAGGGCGGGATCGAAGACGCGCAGTTCGGCGGCGGCAGGCGGCGCCGCGGCCTGGGCGGAAGCGATTGGAGCCGGCACGAGAGGAGCGGCAAGGAGAGAAACCGAGACGATCAAACAGCGAGTGGGTGCAGCGGCGAAGAAAAACATGACGCAACTTTACCAGATGGCCGCCGGGACGAGGAACGTAAACGCAGGTGCAGACAGGCCGTTACAATAGCAGGGGCAGAGACACCTATCGAAGGAGCACACGACGTGGCGCAACGCACTTTCAGCATCATCAAGCCGGACGCGGTTCGCAAGGGCTTCACCGGGGCTATTCTGGCGGAGATTGAGAAGGCCGGATTTCAGATTCTGGCGATCAAGAGGCTGTCGATTTCAAAGGAGCAGGCCAAGGGGTTTTATGCGGTACATAGCGCGCGGCCATTCTTTGATCCGCTCACCACGTTCATGTCGAGCGGGCCGATTGTTCTGATGGTCTTGGAAAAAGACAACGCAATTGCCGACCTGCGGAAGCTGATGGGCGCGACGAACCCGGCCAATGCGGACGAGGGTACGATTCGCAAGAAGTTTGCGGGATCGATTCAAGAGAACGCGATCCATGGCTCGGATGCGGAAGATACCGCCGCGTTCGAGATCGGGTATTGGTTCGCGGGGTATGAGCTGGTTTAGTTACCGACAAAGAAGGCTTGCGAACTTTGTTGAATCCCACCCTTTCGCCTGAAAAGCGGCGAAAGGATTGGGGCACCCGGAGCTGGAATGATTGGGAAAACCCCAGGTCTCTTAAACGAGACCTGGGGCACCCTGCTTTTCAGTCTCCAAACATGTCATCGAACTTCTGGCGCAAGATGGCCATTTCCCGCCGGAGTTCCGCAACGGTCGCTTCGAGTTGCGCGATTCTCTCCTCCTGGCCTGCGTCGAGCGCGGCTGTCTGCCCCGGCTCACGGGTTGCAAAACCCGCCTCGGCGGCGGCTGTTGCTGCCTCCACACCACCTGAAAGCAAGTGCGTGTAGCGCGACTCTTTTGTGCCCGGTTGGCGAGGGAGGATGGCTACGAGCGATGGCTCGCGTTCCATCAGCTTTTGCAGGCCTGCCGCCACGTCCGTAAGTTCGTCGAAGCGGTGCATGCGCTCGGTGCGGCCGCGGAGTTCGCCGGGGGTCTGCGGCCCGCGAAGCAGCAGCACGCAGATCAGCGCCGTCTCCGCGCGGCTGAAGTTGAAGGCTTCTCCCAGCCAGTGCTCGTATTTGGTGACGCGGCCATCGGAGCTGCGGGCGCGTCCGGCTATCCGCATATCTTCAAGGCTGTGGAGGGCCTGGCGCACCGCGTCTTCGTCGAGGTCCATGACCGGCTCGCGGTTGGAGCGCTGGTTGCAGGCGTTGATGAGGGCGTTGAGGGAGAGGGGATAGTAGTCGGGGGTGGTGACTTCCTTTTCGATGAGGGCGCCGAGGACGCGGGCTTCGGCGGCGGTGAGACGGATGGAGTCGGTGGGCGGCATGGGATTATTCTGCCACTCGGCGTAGGGGTGGTCGTGGATTTTGCGCAAAGAGTGTGGGATGGATTGGGCTTCGGGTGGAGATTCGTGGAATCCCACCCTTTCGCCTGAAATGCGAATGGATGGGGCACCGAGCCAGCATCAGGCGGTCTCGGGTTCGCGGTTGCGCGTGAGGAGGAAGTAGACCACCGGCGTGACGATGAGGCTGAGGACCATGGAGATGGCGAGGCCGCCAATGACGGCGATGGCCAGAGGCTGCAGCATCTGCGAGCCGGCGCCGAGAGCGAAGGCCAGGGGCAACATGCCGCAGACGGCGGCGATGGCGGTCATGACGATGGGGCGGAGGCGGCGCTGGGCTGCGTGGATCATGGCGTCGGCGGCGCCAAGCCCTTCGGCGCGGAAACGCTCGTCGGCGTCGAGGAGAAGGATGCCGTTTTTGGCCACGATGCCGATGACCATGATGACACCCATGAAGGACGCGACGTTGAAAGTGGTACGGGTGACGAGAAGCGCGAGAATCACGCCGGAGATGGAGAGGACGGAGGAGGTGAGAATCGCGGTGGGCGCGGGGAAGTTGCGGAACTCGGTGAGCAGCACGCCGAACACGAGGGCCAGTGCGAGAAGCAGGACGCGCAGCAGGTCTTGAAAGGACTTCTGCTGCTCCTGGTAAGTGCCGCCGTATTCGATGCGGACGGAGGGGGGCAGGTGAAGATCGCGAACTGTCTGTTGCACCTTGGTCATGGCGGTGCCCAGGTCTGACCCCTCGAGGCGGCCGGTAACGACGACGAGACGTTGCAGGTTTTCGCGGCGGATTTCGTTCTGCGGCGGCAGTTGCTGGATGGTGGCGAGGGAGCCGAGGGACGCGGTGTGGCCCGAAGCGCTGTTGAACACCGTGTTTTCGATGGCGTCAAGCGAGGCGCGGTGCTCGTCGCCCAGGCGGACGCGGATGGTGTAGGGGCGGCCGTTGGCGATGAGGGGATCAGTGGCCGGGAGGCCATCGAGGATGGAGGTTGCATCCTGCGAAACCTCAGTGGGTGTGAAGCCGAAGCGAGCCGCGACAGTAGGCTCGACCTGGAAGCTGGTGGCGGGCCCGCTGATGGTGTTTTCAATGCCGTTCTGGACATCGACGACGCCCTTGATTTTGCCGATGGCGTCACCGACGCGGGGGCCGAGCTGGTTGAGCAAAGCCTCATCGTTGGAGAAGATCTTGATCTGGATGGGCTCGGGCGAGTTGGACAGATCGCCGATCATGTCCTGCAGCACCTGGATGAATTCGACATCCAGTTCGGGCTCGGTGGCCTTGACCTGTGCGCGCACGTCGGCGATGACGTCGTCGATGGCGCGGCTGCGCTTGCCCTTGAGCTTGACGGTGAAGTCGCCGGTGTTGGCCTCAGTGACGGCGGCCAGACCCATCTGGAGGCCGGTGCGGCGGGAGGTGCTCTCGACCTCGGGCTGCTCGCGGAGGATGCGTTCGACGTGCTCGAGAACGCGGTTGGTCTCACTGAGCGAACTGCCCGCGGGCATGATGTAGTCGAGGATGAAGCCGCCCTCGTCCATCTCGGGCAGCAGGTCGGTGCCGAGCGCCTGATAGCCGAAATATGTGGCGACAACCAGCCCAAGGCAGGCGACGCCGAGCCAGAGCGGCTTGGCCAGGGACCAATCGAGAGCGCGCTTGTGGACGGCGAGAATGCGGGTCATGAAGCGGCCCGAAGTGTGTTCCTTGTGCGCCTCGCCATCGCGGCGGTCGCGCAGCAGGACGAGGCTGAGGCCGGGTGTCCACGTAAGGGCCAGCGCGAGAGAAGTGAGCAGCGAGGCGGCCATGGTGATGGCGAGAGCGCGGAAGAAGCTGCCCGTAACGCCGATGACCGAAATCAACGGCAGAAAAACGACCACCGGGGTGATGGTGGAACCGACCAGCGGCCTGGTGATTTCGCGCAGGGCCTTGCGGACGGCTTCGACGCGGGGCTCGCCGTTGTCGCGGTGCATGACGATGTTTTCGACCACCACGATGGCGTCGTCGATGACCAGGCCGATGGCGGCGGCGAGGCCCCCCAGCGTCATGAGGTTGAAGCTTTCGCCGATGGCCCAGAGGACGAGGATGGTGACCGCGATGGTGACGGGAATGACGAGGCCGGCGATGAGGGACGAGGTCCAGTCGCGCAGGAAGAGGAAGAGGATAATGCAGGCGAGGACGAGGCCGATGAAGATGGCGTCGCGCACGCTGGAGATGCTGTCGCGCACTAGTTGGGACTGGTCGTAGAAGGGCTCGAGGCGCACCCCCGCAGGGAGGCCGCGGCGGAGTTGTGCCACCTGCGCGGACACGCCGTCGGCCACGGAGACGGTGTTGCTGGAGGGCTGGCGGGCAATGTTGATGAGCACCGCGGGTTTGCCGTTGGCGGTGACCGTGGTGTAGACGGGCATGGTGGCGTTCTCCACCGTGCCGACATCGGCGAGCCGCACGGGGGCGCCGGCGGGCGTGGTTTTGACCACCAGTTGGCGCAGTTGATCGAGGTCGTGGACCTGGGCGCCGACCAGGCCGAGAATCAACTGGTGGTTGGCTTCGTAGAGGCCGGGCGAATCAACGATGTTGGAGGCCTGGATGGCGTTGACCAGGTCAGGGACGGTAACGGCGGCGGCGGCCATCAGCGCCAGGTTTGGAACGACGTGAAACTCGGGGATCTGGCCGCCCTGGACGATGACGGTGCTGACGCCTGCCACGCGGTTGAGCGGGGGCTTGAGGTCGTAGGTGGCGATCTCCCAAAGCCGGGTCTGCGGAACGGTGTCGGACGTGAGGCTGTAGCCGAGAATCGGAAACGTGGCAAAGGTGAGCCGGTGGGTTGTGACTCTGGCGGTGGACGGCAGCGTCTGTTCCACCTTGCTGAGGGCCGCATCCGTCAGTTGGAGCTCGCGATACATATCCTCGTTCCAGTCGAAGAAGAGGCTCACTTCAGCGGAGCCGCGGCTGGTGGTGGACCGCACCGTGACCAGGCCGGGGACGGAGTTGACCGCGTCCTCAATGGGCTTGGTGATGGTGACTTCCATCTGTTCGACCGGCATGACGCCGTTGTCGACGCCGATGACGACGCGGGGAAAGCTGGTTTCAGGGAAGACCGAAATAGGTACCTGGAGGGCGAGATAGACGCCGGCCAGCGTGAGAACCGCAGCGAAGAAGAAGATGGTGCGCGTGGAATGGACGAGCCAGAAAGACTCCGGCTTGGCAGAAGCGGCGGTGGATGCGGTGGACATTACTCTTTGTCTCCCGCGTCTTTGCCGGCCTTGGGCTTAGCTTCGTCGTCGGCTTCGGCCGGGCCGACCTTGACCTTGGTGCCATCGTCGAGTCCGTAGGCTCCACCGGTGATGACGGTGTCAGTGGGTGAAAGTCCGCCGGTGATCTGCACGTCGTCGCCATCGGCGATGCCCACGGTGACGGACTTCTTGTGCGCCGCGCTGTCGGAGCCAACAACCATGACGGTCTTGCTGCCGTCCTGCGCGGCGAGAAGGGCGGTGGCGGGAATCTTCCATGCCTTGGCGACGGTGTTGACGGTGATGGTGGCCTTGACGGGTGTGCCTACTTTCAGCGCGGCGGCCTTGTTGTCGATCTTGAGCCAGACTTCAACGGTGGTGCTGCCGGGATCGAGCGCGGGGCTGATGAGCGAGACCTTTGCGGTGACCGGATCGGCGACGCCGGGCACGTGGACCTGCGCCTCGTCGCCGAGCTTCATCTGCTGGGCTACGCTCTGGCCGATGTGCGCCTTGGCGAGCAGGGACGAGGTATCCATGACGGTGAGAAGGGGCGCGCCCGCGGCGGCGGTTTCACCGGCGAACAGGGAGCGGTCGGTGACCACTCCGTTGATGGGGCTATGGATCTCAGAGTAGCTGACCTGCGCGCTGGCGCCTTTCATCTTGCCTTCGGCGGAGGTCAACTGGCCTTGCGCCGATTTCAGGGCGGCTTCGCGGCTGACGCTGCGGACGGACTCAAGATGTTTGGCGGCGGTGTCATAGGCGGCCTGGGCCTGAACCAGCGCGGCCTGGGCGGTGTCGAGATCGCGGCCGGGGATGGCGCCCTCGGCAAAGAGCTGCTTGCGGCTCTTGACGATGCCGAGGTTGAGATCGAGATTGGCCTTGGCCTGGGCGACGTCGAGTTCGGCTTTCTGGGTGTCTTCAGGAACCTGGGCCCTGGTGGCCGTGGCGAAAGCGGCCTGGGCTGCTTCGTAGCTGCCCTTGTTGTCGAGGGCGGCAGCGGCGAGATCGCTGTTTTCGAGGGTCGCCAGCAGTTCGCCTTCCCTCACTTTGGCGCCGCGCTGCACGTAGAACTTGCGCACAGGGGCCGTGATTTTGGGTGCGATGGCTGCCTGGGCAAGGGGGGTGAGAATGGCGTCGACGGTGATGTGCTCGGCGATGGGCCCCTGCTCAGGGTGCTCGGCCTGCACCGTGACCACGGTTTCGGGCAGGGCTTCTTTTTTGCAGCCAGGCAGAAGCAGCATCGGGAGCACGATCGCGGCTGCCAGCAGGCAGCGAGCTTTGGACGCGGCGGAGGGCAATGAGGGCTGGCGGTTGGCGGTGGTCTTGCGATCGAGGTCTGTCGTCATTGGTTCACATCGTTCCCGTGAGAGTTTGGAGATCGGCCAGCGCGGCCTGATAGCGTACGCGGCCATCTTCGCGGGCATTTTCGGCGCCAAAGAAAGCGGTTTGGGCGTCGACCACTTCGAGCACCGTGGCCTCGCCGTTGGTGTAGCGCAGCTTGGTTAGGCGCAGGCTCTCTTCCGCGGTGGACACGCTGGCGTCGAGAGAAGCGAGCTGGTCGCTGGCCGCGGCGGCTTCGGCATAGGCTTCATCGAGGCGCGCAATCAGGCGCCGCTGCGTGGCACTGAGCGCCACCTTGGCGGCATCGCGGCGAATCTCGCTCTGCTTGACCTTGTGCTCGGTGGCAAGCCAGTCCCAGACTGGAATGTCGAGAGTGACCATGGCCGAATAGCCCAGGTTCTTTACCTTGTCGGGACCGTTGACGGCGAACTGCGGGGCGTCAATGCCGTAGTTGTAATTGAGGCTGAGGGCGGGCAGATAGGCGGCGCGGGCTGAGAGCACATCCGCGTTGCCTAGGCGCAGGGAGGCGAGGGCGCTGCGCAGCTCCGGGTTGTTTTTGCCGGCGGCCTGATCGACGTCGGCGCGTGAGGCCAAAGGACCGGGGATTTGGGGCTCGGCCAGCGTATAAGGAGTGCGGGGATCGAGAAACAGCAGCACACCGAGTTCAAGGCGCGCCTTGTCGGCGGCCAGCCTGGCGTCGGCAAGTTCGCGCTGGCGCTGCTGCTGCAGCAGTTGGGCTTTCACCACGTCGGCGTGGGCGGCTTCGCGTCCCTGCTCGCGCTTGCCGGTAAAGGCGGTAAAGTCGGCGGCCTCGGTTTGCGCTCTTTCGGCAATGGCGAGTTTGTGGCCGGCAGAGATGGAACCGTAGTAGAGGCCGGCCACGGCTCCCAAAAGGCCGCGGCGGGCAATCTCAAGCTCGGCGGCGCCAAAGGCTGCGGCGGCGTCCGCGTGGCGCACGGCAGCGAGTTGGCCAAGGCCGATGGTCTCATCGACAACGGCCTGGCTGGCGTACTCGCGAACCGCGTTGTTGGCGATGAAGCGGGGCGACGGCTGCGAGCCTGCTCCCTGCCCTGCCTGGTTTTGCAGACCGTTGGGCTGAGTATAGAGCCCCTGGTTGTGCCAGGTGACGCCGGGCAGCAGGGCCGCACGGGCGATGGAGCGTTCCAGGGCGGAAGCGCGGCCCTCCGCGAGGGCGGCAGCGTAGGCGGGCTCATTGGCTTGCGCGCGGCGGACGGCTTCGTCGAGGGTGATGGTAACCGGCTGGCCGGCGGTTGCGCGCTGGGGCGAAGCGTCGAATGAAGTCTGCGCGGTGGCCGGCGCGAGAGCCGCCATGAACAGGATGTTGGTGCAGGTCAGGAGTCCAAAGTAACATCGTCCCTGACGTAACCGGAGGGTTCGCCGCATAGTCACACCCAGCATACGACGGGGGGATTGGTTTCGTCTCTCCTAAAGGATGAAGTCCAAGTGGCGTCGAGGCAGAGGATTACGCGCGGTCCAGTTCGGCGAACAGGTCATTCACTACCACGCGAATGGGTGTTCCGGGGACGGTGAGTTCGCCAGTAATGGCCAGATGCAGGCCGGTGCGTGTGGCGCGTTGGGCTGTCCGGCGCTCAGGATCGATGATCCAGATATTCTCGATACCGAACTCCAGGTAGTCATCGATACGATCCTGGAACCGGCCCAATCGATCCTCGGGTGAGAGGATTTCGATGACCAACAGGGGAGGTTTGGTGAGGATGCGCTCTCTCGGGGTACCGAGTACCAGCACCAAAACGTCGGGAACCCGAAAACTGGTCGGCTTCACCTGAACCCTGACATCGGTAACCGCTCGAACTCCCCAGGCCGTTCCGTTGTTGAGAAATAGCTGGGCCAACAATGCCTGCAGGAAGCCGTGCTCGAACTCACCCGAGTTTCGCTCCTCGATTCGTCCGTCCACATAGTCGCAGTCGGGGCGATGGCTCGTGCTGAGGTACTCGCGCACGGAGACAAAGGCCGATTGGGGGTCGTCGAATATGGGCAGAGTCGCCATGGGGCTATTATCGCGCCAATAAGGTTGACGGTGTCACTTTAATCCTGTGACACTCCGCACTTGTTCTGATTTCGATGGCCCATGGGCGGCCCGGCTCTGCGATACTGGATAGTCATGCCGATCGCCGACTTGCAGCAGGCTGCCCAAAAAATTGCCGGATTTCTCTCCAACCTCAACAAGCTGGGCGGATTTCGCCTGAAGTACAGGATCACGGCCGGTGACGGCGCGCGTGACCCAGAGGGGATGGAGGGGCGCGTCATCTACGTGGAACTGGCTGGCCCCGATGTGCCCCTGGTGACCCAGCACAATGGCGAGTTGCTGCGCGCCCTGGAAACCATTGCCGCGCAGATGCTGGGCCTGGATCAGCGCGAGCACGACCTGGTGAGCTTTGATGCTGGGAACTTCAAGGCGTTGCGCGCCGAAGAACTGCGCATGTCCGCGGAGGCCGCCGCGGATAAGGTGCGCAAGACCGGCGTGCCGTATGTTTTTCCGCCGATGAACAGCCGCGAACGCCGGCTGCTGCACCTGGCGTTCAAATCGCTGGAGGGGGTTGAGACGGCGAGTTCCGGCGAAGGGCAGGATCGGTTTCTGGCGGTGTATCCGGCGGGTCATACGGATTTGCCCGTGGTGGCTCCCATGAAACCCAGAGGTTTCGGGCGCAGGTAGGGTTCATCGAAATCCCAGGTCTCAATCCCAGGTCTCAGAATCGAGACCCAGGGCGCCCGGCACCCGGCGCGGCGAACCCCTGCGGCGGATCTCCCGATCATTCACGCAGGCAGCCGCAGCGAACGAATGCGCATCGAACCCTCATCGAGTTTTTATGTCTTTTGTTCTTTAGATTTCCCCCTATACGCCGGGAACCTTGGCGTGACAACCCGCGAGAAGGAAGATCGATCATGTTGAATTCAGGCTTATTGGTTCGCACTGGACGTCTATCCGTGCTGGCGCTGGCGTTGGTCGCCGGCATTCTATCCGGCTGCACCTCGAAACAGGACAAGGCGCTGGATCAGGCGAAGAAGCAGGCGGTCGCCACCGGGCAGGCACAGCAGATTGTGACGGTGGACAAGGATGGGTCCACCACAACCACGGTTGTGCAGCCACCGGCGGCGGGGCAAAAGGACGCGGCGGTTGTGACGACGACGACTCCGCCTGTGGCGGGGTCGCCCGCACTGGCTGCCTCGGGGCCTGTTGTATCCGCGGTGCCGCAACCGCCTCCGGCGCCGGTGAGCGTGAGCATTCCGGCGGGCACTAATCTGACGATTCGCGTGGACCAGCGGATCAGCGTGAAGGGCAGCCGGACGGGAGACAGATTTACCGGCGAATTGGTAGAGCCGGTGTTGGCCGCGGACAATAGCGTGCTGGTGCCGAAGGGCTCGCCTGTGGGCGGCGTGGTGGACGCATCGCACAAGCGCGGGCACTTCAAAGGCCGGTCGCTCTTGGAACTGCGGCTGACTTCGCTGACCATGAACGGGACCGAATATCCGCTGGCGACGCGCGACCTGGCGAAAAGCAAGAAGGGCAAGGGCAGGCGCTCCGCAGGCTTGATTGGCGGCGGTGCGGGGTTGGGCATGCTGGTGGGCGGCGTGGCGTCGGGCGGCGTGGGCCTGGTGGTGGGCGGCCTGGTGGGTGGCGGCGCTGGAACGGCGGTTGCGGGATTGACGGGCAATCGGGACATCGACATTCCGGCAGAGTCGATTGTGCACTTCAGGCTGGCGGAAGACCTGGTGGTACAGCCGGGGCAATAGGTCTGTGACCGCTTGATGTTGTACCAATGCCGTGCCCCACCCTCGGCGCGTCTTTGTTTTTGCGCCCAGGGTGGGATACCCCAGGCCTCCATCGAAAGGCACGAAATCACGCGGTCAGCGACCTGGCTGCAGGTTTCTGTTGGCCTCTGCCCGCGGCGCTGGGAACATGCGAGCAGAGGTGTGACGATGCAAGGTTCGATTCTCGGCGCCAGCAAGCTGGTGGCTTTTGCGGCGACCACCGACGCGGCAAAAGCGCGGGCATTTTACGAGGGAGTGCTGGGGCTGCGGCTGGTTTCGGATGACGCGCCGTTTGCGCTGGTGTTCGACGCCAACGGAACCATGTTGCGCGTGACCAGCGTGCAGGAACATACGCCGGTGCCGTTCACGGTGCTGGGCTGGGATGTGGCGGCGATTGAAACCACTGTCGAACGGCTTGCGGCGGCTGGGGTGGAGTTCCTGCACTATCCAGGGTTGAATGAGGACGATCGGCTGGGCATCTGGACTTCGCCGAGCGGGGCGCGAATTGCGTGGTTTCACGATCCGGACGGGAATGTGCTAAGCCTTACACAGTTTCCCTGACACAATTCATTTTCTCCGGCCAGGGATGGAGGCGCTCCGGGTGATCAGACGACGAAGGCCGCGCAGATGCGCGGCCTTCGTCGTGTATGGAAGCGGGAAATGAATCAGCCGTTCAAAAGTTCCTGGAGCTTGTTAAGCGTGCGGTGCAGGTCTTTGTCGGAGCGGCGCAGGTCGTCGATCTTGGCGATGGAATGCATCACCGTGGTGTGGTGCTTGTTGCCGAACTGACGGCCGATTTCAGGCAGGCTGGCTTCGGTCATCTGTTTGGCCAGGTACATGGCAATCTGGCGCGGGACCACGACGTTGCGCGAGTTGTTTTTCTGCTTCAAGTCGCTGACGCGCATGCCGAACTGCTCGGCGACGGCGCGTTGAATGGCCTCGATCGTAACCTTGCGCACCTGCATGTCGATGAACTGCTTGAGGCACTGCTGGGTTGAGACCAGCGTGATCTCCATGTGGTTGAGCTGGCACCAGGCGATGAGCCGCGTCATGGCGCCCTCAAGCTCGCGAACGTTGGTGCGCACGTTCGACGCGATGAAGAGCGCCACATCGGTGGGAATCGTGACCTGTTCGCTCTCCGCCTTCTTCTGCAGGATGGCGACCTTGGTTTCAAGATCGGGCGGCTGAATGTCGGCGATGAGGCCCCACTCGAAGCGCGAGCGCAGGCGGTCTTCAATCTCCGCCAGTTCCTTGGGAGGACGGTCGGAGGCGATAACGATCTGCTTCATGCTCTCGTGGAGCGCGTTGAAGGTGTGGAAGAACTCCTCCTGGGTGCGTTCCTTTTGCGCAATGAACTGGATGTCGTCGATGAGCAGCACGTCGACGGTGCGGAAGCGATCGCGGAAGCTGGTCATGCGGTCGTTGCGCAGCGAGGTGATCATCTCGTTGGTAAACTTTTCAGCGGAGACGTAGCAGATGCTCGCCATGGGCTGGCGACGCTTCACGTCGTGTCCGATGGCGTGCATCAGGTGGGTCTTGCCCATGCCGACGCCACCATAGAGGAAGAGCGGGTTGTAGGCACGCGAGGGACGCTCAGCGACGGCCAGAGCGGCAGCGCGGGCGAACTGGTTGCCGTTGCCGATGACGAAGTTGTCAAAGGTGTAGCGGGAGTTGAGTTGGGCCGCGGTGGACCAGTCAATGGTCTGCTGCACCGGTGTGCGCACAGGTGGCGGCGGAGGCGCGGTGGGCGCGTGCGACGAAACCGGCCCGAAGCCTCCGTCTTTACGCTGCGGCGGAATCGAGGGGTCCTCCTCGGCGGTGACGAAACACACGTCATCGAACTCGAGGGATTGCAGATCGATCGCTTCCTGAATGAGGTCGCCGTACTTGTCGCCTACATGCTGAAACTCCGGTGAGGGAACGCGGACATAAAGGGTGCGGCCAGCGGCATGGCTATAGCGTGTAGGTTTTAGCCATGTTTCGAACGACTGGCGTATCACCTTTTTTTCGAGTGCCGAGAGAATCTGGAGCCAGGGATTAAGAGCTGTTGCCGGTGTCATTGCAAATGCCATCGAACTGATCCTTGCCTGTGTACCGCCGGTCCGGTTTATCCGTCAGATTTTGGCAATGGCCCTCTACAGGCGGGAAGACGCGCAAGTTCCCCGTCGAGTTTCTAATTGAAATGCCAGTCTGCCGCTGATCTACCCCGCTGACAATCACTGCGGGACGGTGGATAAATTTCGTTCCGTGGGACGCTGGAAAACTTTTGTTGAACGGTCCCGATGGTAGCACATTTGGAAGTGGTTGCAATCCCTCATTCACATAAGTTTCGTTGGAGTTTTGGGGGTTGCACCATTGCTGGTGAAACATAAGGTTGCGAGAGTTACTGGAGTCACTGCCACGGGATGTGCGCGGCCACTGAGTAGCTTGGAAACAGACCTCGAGGAAGAGGTTGCCGCGGGTTTCAATTGGCGCCGCGAGACGATAGCGCTGGATTCCTGGCTCAACCTGCGGTACACTTGAATCTTGCCGTCAAGGCACAGATTTTACTGAACAAACAGGAGCGCATTTCCATGCCCAAGCGCACATTTCAACCGAATCGCCATCGCCGCGTGAAGACTCATGGTTTCCGCGCGCGCATGAAGACCAAGAGCGGCGCCGCCGTTCTGAGCCGCCGTCGTGCCATTGGCCGCAAGCGCGTATCTGTCAGCGCCGGCTTCCGCGACTAATCTCGCGCCGTTTTGTTTTGGGCCGGAACCCGCAGTTCCTCCTTTTTTCCGGCCACATTCCTTCCGGCAATGCCATGAACATCCCATTCGTTCCTGCCCCGCATCAGACGCAGTCGCTGGTGGGCGCGCGTCTGCGCAAGCACGCTGATTATCAACGCGCCTACGCAGCCAGCCGCAAGCGGCAGTCCGCGTCGATGAGCTGCTTTCTGGCGCCGCAGCACGCGCCAGGACCGGGTGAAACGCTGGCTCACTTGCAGCCCACCGGTCCGCGTGTGGGACTCACGGTTGGCAAGGTTCTGGGAAAGGCGCACGAGCGCAATCGCATCAAGCGGCGCATGCGCGAGGTTCTGCGGCGTCACGTGGAGCTATTGCCCGAGGGCTCGGACCTGATTCTGCATCCACGCCGGATTGTCGCGACCATGGAATTCGCGAAACTTGAGGCGGAGGTTGTGCGTATCCTTACACAGGCAAATGCCGACGCGAAGCGCACGAAGCCGCAACCCACTTCACGCACCGTTCCGGCGCCGCCCGCATCATGACCCGCATTCTGCTTGCTGTTCTCGCGTTTTATCGCCGCTGGCTTTCACCGGCGATCCACACGCTGGGCGTGGGCGGTTGCCGATACCAGCCCACCTGCTCAGAGTATGCCGCTGTGGCCATCGCCACGCACGGCCCGTTGCGCGGCATCGCGCTGGCCGTGTGGCGGCTGTTGCGCTGTCATCCCTTCAGCCGCGGAGGACTTGACCAGGTGCCTCCGGCTGCGCGGAGGAGACCCATCCCCCACGAACCGTTACCATAGAAGCAGCGGCGGTTCTTCCGCTTGCCTAACGACAGGACGTTTCCTTTGCCCGAATTTCAAAATCCCAATCTTCAAGCGCAGGGTGGCGGCGCCAGCGGCGGTGGCGGCGGCGATATGCGCTCCCTGCTGGTTCTCGGCTTTCTTGCGATCGTCGTCTTCTTCGGCTTCCAGTACTTCACCAAGCCCAAGGCGGACGCTCCTCAAAATCCCCCGCAAACGCAGTCGGCCCCATCGCAGCCCGCAGCGCAGGGAACGGCCGGACAGCCGGCGCGCAGTGGCGCATCCTTGCAGGCTCCTGTGACGGGCCCGGCGATTGCCGCGGCGGCCGAAACGGAGACCACGGTAGAGAATGCGAACTATCGCATCGTCTTTACCAATCGCGGCGCGCAGGTGAAGCACTGGGTGCTGAAGCACTATTTTGACTCGACCGGCAAACCGCTGGACATGGTGCAGGCGGAGGCATCGGCGCGGTTCGGACTGCCGCTCTCGCTCTATACGTATGACCAGGGCCTGACGTCGCAGTTGAACGATGCGCTGTATCAAAGCTCGACCAAGGGCACGCTGTGGGCGCCGAATTCCCTCACCTTCCATTACGTGCAGAACGGCCTGGAGGTGGTGAAGACCTTCCGCTTCGACGCCAGCTATGTGGTGACGGCAGAGGCGCAGGTGCGGCGCAACGGCCAACCAGTGCGCGCTCTACTGGCGTGGCCCGCGGGCCTGGGCGACATGGAAGAGTTTGAGGGCCGGAGCGGCGGTGTCCCAGGGATGAGGACCACGCCATCGTCTTTCGCCTGGTCAGTGAATGGCAAGCAGGATACGGAAGCAGATCGCAAGGTGAGCAACACGGCCACCCTCGAGGGCGATTATCAATACGCGGGTACGACGGATCTCTACTTTGCCGCCGCGTTTCTGCCCGACGCGCCGGAACGCGCAACCGTGGTCACGTTGCACAACACCATCGATTTGCCTAGCGATCCTTCAAATCCCAACAGCGAGAAGAAGCCTGCCCACGTGATTGGCCTGGCGGTGGGCGACACCAGCGGCTACACGAAGGTGCGGCTCTATGCCGGTCCCAAGCAGATGGACCTGCTGGCAAGCATCCACGCGATCGGCGCCGACGGCAAACCGGATGGGCCGTCGCTCGAGCCGCTGATCCAGTTCGGCGACTGGCTTGGGATCATTGCCAAGCCGCTGTTCCTGGCCCTGCGCTTCCTGTATGAACACGGCGTTCCCAACTGGGGTTGGGCCATCATCATTATCACGGTCCTGTTCAACACGATTCTGCTGCCGACGCGAGTCATGATGATGAGGTCGTCGCTGAAGATGATGCGCATTCAGCCTAAGGTTGAAGCGCTGAAGAAGCGGTACGCGCACTTGAAGATGAACGATCCCAAGCGCGCGGAGATGAACACCGAGATGATGTCCCTGTACAAGACCGAGGGCGTCAACATGTACGGCGGCTGTTTGCCGATGCTGATCCAGATGCCGCTGTTCTTCGCGTACTTCAGAGTGCTGCAGAACACGGTGGAATTGCGCCAGGCGCATTGGTTCTGGCTGAGCGATCTTTCCGCGCCGGACCCGCTGCACATTTTGCCGATCATCATCATCGTGAGCATGTTTCTGACCCAGTTCATTACGCCCTCGCCGGGCATGGACCCGAATCAGCGGCGGATGATGGCCATCATGATGCCGGTGATCTTCGGATTTACGCTGTGGCATTATGCGTCGGGGCTGGCGCTCTACTGGGGCACCGGCAACCTGATCAACCTGGGCATTCAGCTCTCAATCAATCAGTCGCATATTGGCAAGGAAATGCACGCGATTGCCGCCAAGCGCGCCGCCAAGAAGGGCGGAGGGCCGAGCAACCAGCGCACTATCCAGGGCCGCCGGTAGGCAGCCGCAAGCTTTCATCAGGCAGGAACCTTCAACAGATGAAGGTTCCTGCCTTTCTTGTTTGGAGGGCATTCCGTCTGGGCTTCTTGCCTCGGAGGTAAGCTCAATGCGGGATTTAGCATTCCCTCCGCAGCGAAACAGCCTGCGGAAAGACTCGTTGAAGCCCATTGCAGAAGATAGCCCTCCGCGGGAGCACAATCGTAAAGGTAGAGGGAACGCCAAGTTCCCAGCCTTGAGGGGCCTGATCGTGTACCACCACCGGGTACCCCCCCACCCCCCTAATTTGGCAAACTCTCGGCGTAATTTAAACAAAATAAACAAGTTGCAGCAGAAATCACCGTCGGGCCTAAATATCAAGTACTTTATAATCAACAACTTAATAAATTGAAATGCCCTGGAATCGGTGCAAAACAACTCAACAGACTGCGGAAAACTGACGTTTTGGGCACCACTGAGGTCGTGCCGTTACACAAGGTCGACTCTCCCGCAACATGTGAAGCCCGTGCCCATTACTGAAGCGCGGCGGCCAAGGCCTCTTCCACAGTCGGCTGGGTGAAACGGAAGCCGGCCTCCAGCAATTTGCCCGGAACGACGCGGGCGCTCGCCAGCAGGGCTTCGTCGGCCATTTGTCCCATCGCCAGCCGCAGTGCGAATGCGGGAACGGGCATGATGGCGGGGCGGTGCAGTCGATGGGCCAGGGCGCGGGTGAATTGCGCGTTTGTGACCGGGTTTGGCGAGACCAGATTGAGCGGGCCGGCTAACGTCGCCCGGGCCTGCGCGAACAACACCGCTGCCACCAGGTCCGCGAGGCCGATCCAGCTCATCCATTGGCGGCCGCTGCCGAGGCGCCCGCCCAATCCCATGCGGAAGGCCGGGAGCATCTTCACCAGAGCTCCGGCGCCCGGGCCGATCACGACTCCGAAGCGCAGATGGACGACGCGAATGCCTGCCTCGAGGGCTGGCTGCGCCGCTGCCTCCCAGGCGCGGCACACGTCCGCCAGAAATCCGGAGCCGGGAGGCGAGCTTTCATCGAGCAATTCGTCGCCGCGGTCGCCGTAGATGCCAGTGGCAGATGCGACCAGCAGCGCCTGTGGCGGCCGATGCAAGCCAGCCAGCATCGTCACCAGGGCGTGGGTTGAATCCACGCGGCTAGCGGCTACTTCGCGGCGATAGGCAGGGGTCCAGCGCCGCGCGGCGACGTTGGCGCCGGAGAGATGAATCGCGGCGGTGAGCCCTTCCAGAGGCTCTGTTGCGGCGATGGGCTTGTCGGAGGCCGGGTTCCATTGGAGCTCGACGCTGGAGACGGGAGGGCGCCGCACCAGTTGCAGGACCTGTTGCGAGACGGGCGCGTTGCGGCTCTGGAGCGCGGTGCGCAAAGCCGCACCCAACATGCCTGATGCGCCGCTCAGCAAGACCTTACCCGGTGCTGTGTTCATGTTCCCAGCATCCATGCTCGATCCTTCGAATTTGGGGCTAAGGGGATTGCCGCGCCGTTGCGGCTTTAGTAGCATGAGAACAGATTTTGACGTGGGCAACAATCTCCCCAGGTTGCAACTTTCGGAGGTTTCAATGACCGACGCGGCAATGGTTCGCAGCGAGGAAACGCAAAAGTCGCAAGTTGACCCCGAAACCACGGAGCGCCTGATCGCCGAAAAGCACATTGGCGAGCGCATCAAGCGGCTGCGTCTGAAGAAATCGATGGGGCTGGTGGAACTGGGCCGGCACACCGGTCTGTCGGCGAGCTTTCTGTCGCAGTTGGAGACGGGCCGGGTGGTGCCGACGCTGCGTAACCTGGCGCGCATCGCCATGGTGTTCTCAAAGGATCTCTCGTATTTTTTCGATACCGAGCCGCAGTCGATGTTCAGGGTGCATCGGCGCAAGGACCGCGTGCGTTTGCCGCAGACGGGCGTGGAGCCGCCGACTTATTTTTTTGAGAGCCTGGGTTACATGGTGCCCGACCGGCACATGGATCCCTACTTTGCCGAGTTCATTCCGTTGGCCGAGCACCAGGAGCCCAAGGCGCACCTGCATCCGGGCTTCGAGTTTCTGTACGTGCTGGAAGGCGAGCTCGGGCTGCAGCATGGCGAGCACCAGTGCACATTGGAGCCGGGCGATGCGGTCTACTTTGACGCGAGCACGGCGCACAGCTATTTTTGCAGCGCCGCCAAACCCGCCAGCGCGCTGATTGTGACGATGCACCAGCCGCTGCCGGCACAGACTGTGGCGCCGTTGCGGCCTGCCGCTCCGCCCGCGGTGCAGCGGCCATCGGCGACGATACCCGCTGCGCCTGCGGCGACGGAGAAGCACTAGCGACCGGGTCGAACTCACTGCACGCGGAGTTGTCCAGGAGACTCGCGATCAATGCCGATTGTGAAATCTGAGCGTGCCGCAGGTTGAATGGTTTGAGCGAACTCCAATTGAAACGAGTAGAATCTGGCGGACTCTTCCGCGCATCTGAACCAGTGTCAGAAATACGAGCCAGCCGCCACGAGGCAAGCTGCGGTCTCCCCGTAACGAATACCCCGGAAAGGTCACACTCAAGAAGCGCAAATATGGAGGCGAAAAACATGAGGCGGTGTCTCACTGCGTGTTGGCGAGGAATTCTGCCTTTCGCTGTCGTGCTGATTAGCATAAGTTCAACTCGTGTTGTTGCGCAGACCCTGGCGCACACCCACCGTCCGGACATCAACAACGGCAGAACGATCTTCAACAACGGGTGCATCGCGTGCCATGGAAGCACCGGCAAAGGCGCGCCGCAGACGAGCACGGAGTTCAAGCGACCCGACACGTTTCCCGAATTCACGCGGTGCGATCAGACCACTCCGGAGGCGGATTCAGCGTGGAAGGCGGTGATCACGCATGGCGGGCCGTCGCGGGGCTTCTCCACCATCATGCCGTCGTTTGGGGAACTGCTGTCGTCAAATGAGATTGACGACGTGATCGCGTACATTCGCGGCTACTGCACCAATCCGCACTGGCCTCGCGGCGAGTTGAACCTACCGCGCGCGATGGTTACGGAGAAGGCGTTCCCCGAAGACGAATTTGTGATGACCACGGCCGTAAATGCATCGGGCGCGCCCGGTGCCAAGACCGACTTCATCCACGAACAAAGCTTTGGCACGAAGAGCCAGCTTGAGGTCGATGTGCCGTGGGACCTGCAGGACCAGAATCACAGCTACAACAGCCACATCGGCGACATGACGATCGGGTGGAAGCGGGTGATGTTTTCAAACTTGCGCACGGGATCGATCCTGGCGCTGCAGGGCGGAATTATTCCACCGACCGGGAGTACGAAGCTAGGAGGCAATGGCACCACGGTGTTTGAGCCCTTCTTGTCTTTTGACCAGCTCTTCCCAACCAATACGTGGGTGCAGTTCCAGATGGGAGCCGATCTTCCGCGGCATCCGAACATTACGCCGCAAAGCCTCTACTACTACACCGCCATCGGACAGACGCTATCGCACGATCACCGGCTGGGCCGCGAGTGGTCGCCGATGGTAGAGTTCCTGGCCAACCGCGACCTGAAGGATGGGGCGAAGACGGATTGGGACGTGCTTCCGGAGATGCAGGTGACCATCAGCCGACGACAACATATTCGCGCCGACGTTGGCGTGCGAACGCCTTTCACGAATACGGCGGGCCGCACTCCTACGGTTAACTTTTACCTGCTGTGGGATTGGGCGGACGGCAAGTTCTGGGAGGGCTGGAAATGAGGGCACGCTTTTCCTCCATGATTCTTGTGGTCGCGGGGCTGCTGGCGTGTACGCCGTTGCTTCGCGTGAGTACGGTGAAGGCTGCGTCGAGTGCGGCGCCGAAGACAGAATTCCGCACCTCCGATCGCTGCGTGGCGTGTCACAACGGTCTCAAGACGAGTTCCGGCGAGGACATTTCGATTGGCTTCGAGTGGCGTGCGAGCATTATGGCGAATTCGGCGCGCGATCCTTATTGGCAAGGCAGCGTGCGTCGCGAATCGATCGACCATCCGGAATCAGCGGCGGCGATCGAGGACGAATGTTCCACCTGCCACATGCCGATGCAGCACCTGATGGACAAAGCGGAACAGCGCAAGACGCAGGTGTTTGCGCATCTGCCGTTGACGGCGGCACACAAGGGCAGCGCTGAAGCAGCCGATGGGGTTTCGTGTTCGGTGTGTCACCAGATTGCCAGCAACGGGCTGGGCACGCCTGAGACATTCAGCGGCAACGTTGCTGTGGCGGCACCGAATAAGAAGAACCATCATCCCGAGTACGGGCCGTTCGAGGTTGACCAGGCGCACCAGACCGTGATGGTGTCGTCGACGAAGGGCTTTGTGCCGACACAGGCCGCGCACATCCGCGACTCGGCGATGTGCGGGAGTTGCCACACGCTGTATACAACGGCGCTCGCGGCGGGCGGCAAGGAGATTGGCAGGTTTCCAGAGCAGATGCCGTATCTGGAATGGCTGCACAGCGACTACACGAACAAGGAATCGTGCCAGTCGTGCCACATGCCGGTGGTGAACGAACCGACGCGCGTGACCGCGGTGTATGGACCGCTGCGCGAGGGAATGCGTCGCCACGTGTTTGTGGGCGGGAACGTGTTGCTGGAGCGGATTCTGAACGATCATCGCGACGAGCTTGGCACGGAAGCTTTGCCCGAGGAACTGGCGGCGGCGAATGAACGCACGATGGAATTTCTAAAGACGCGTTCGGCGCGGGTGAGCATTCCCTCTGTGCAAGCCACTCCGCACGGGCTTGAGCTTGAGGTGCTGGTGGAGAATCTGACCGGGCACAAGCTGCCCACGGCGTATCCATCGCGAAGGGCGTGGCTGCATGTGACAGTGCGCAACCAGGGTGGCCGCGTCGTGTTCGAGTCAGGCGCGCTGAATGCTGACGGCTCGATTGTGGGCAATGACAACGATGCGGACCCACTGAAGTTTGAGCCGCATTACAGCGAAATCACCAAGCCGGACGAGGTAGAGATCTTCGAGCCGATTCTGGGGGACCAGAATGGCAAGGTCACCACGGGGCTGCTGTCGGCTGTGGGGTATGTGAAAGACAATCGCCTGCTGCCGAGCGGGTTTGACAAGCAGACCGCGCAGCACGATATCGCGGTGGTGGGAAGTGCTGCCAGCGATCCCAACTTCACGGACAAAGGCAGCCTGATTCGCTACGTGGTGGATGCCGGCGCAGCTCAGGGACCGTTTCATGTGGAAGCGGAGTTGTGCTATCAGCCGGTGGGCTTTCGCTGGGCGCACAACCTGGCGCCCTACAAGGCCGCCGAGCCGCAACGGTTTGTGGGCTACTATGAGGCGGAGTCAGGGCACTCCGCAGTGGTACTTGCAAAGGCTGAAGCCACGCGATGATCGTGTGGCTTCGGACTCTCGATCAACCAACGGGGTCGACAATGGCGGCGAAGTAGCCTGCCACTTCCTGCCAGTTGTTGACGCGGATGAAGCCGGTGGCGGTGAGGTTGTGGGGGGCGGTGTAGAGCAGGCCCTGGCCTTCAAAGCGGAGCAGGTTGCGGGGCAGATCGTCGATGAGGTAGTCGGCGCGCAGAATGCTCTTGTTGCCGCAGAAGACGTAGTGCGTGGGCGGAATGAAGGGGAAATGGCGCTGCAGCCAGCGGTACTTTGGACCCAGGGAGTTGGGTACGGTCATGGCCTGGGTGGCGATGAAGATTTCGAAGCGGCTGCTGAGGTCTTTGAGCACCTCCTGGGCGTTGGGTATCAGGGGCAGGTCTTCAAAGAAGTCTTCGGCGTCGAGAAAGGCGCGGAGTTGCTGCTGGCGGTCGAGAGGCGTGATCTCCCAAAGTCCCTTGCCGGCCAGGTCGCCGACGGTGACGTCCTCTTCGAACTGCTGGTTATAGCGGCGCAGGTGCTCTGAGAGCGTATCCGCCATTACTTCGTCCATGTCCACGCAGATGCGCCGCACTGCTTGATCCTCTTTTTTGCTGTCTTAATGAAAGAGTAGCAAGGAATTGAGGCGCGGCTCCAGGGAACTTTCATTGTGCCGAGGTATTTGGGGCTGGCATTCCCTCGAGAGCTAAAGCCCGCGCTCATTTTGCGAAGCTTGCGGCACGGCTGAAGCTGTGCCCTTTCAAAACATCGATGACGCCAAATCCGTGTCAGCGTTGAGAATCCAGGTTCGCATTTGACACAAAGGCAGCGAGTCAGCACCCGCTTCGCGGGAGTAGCGAGTCAGCGAGTTAGCGCACTTCGAGGATTTACGATCGGAACCTTGATTTGTTTGGAGTTTGGCTAGCTGCTGACGCGGCGGGGCTTGGGAACGGCGGGGGCTGCTGCGCGATCGGTGGGTTCGCCCTGCGGGGATTTGGGGGCGGGGGCCATGGCAGGGTCCCAGTAGAGGAGCCTGCCGCAACTGTCGCAGGTGAGCAGCTGGCCCTCGCGCAACTGGTTCCACATCTGGGGCCGGACTCCCATGCGGCAGCCGGTACACTGCTGATTTTCCACGCGGGCCAGGCCGGTGCCGCGGCTGGCGGAGAGGCGATCGAAGCGGGTGAGCCACTCCGGCTCGATGAGCTGGCGCAGGCTCTCGCGCCCGGCCAGCAAAGCAGCCTGTTCGCGGGAGAGCTCCTGCTGGCTGATGGCGACACGTTCGCGGGTCTTGTCGAGGGCGCCGGCGAGGATCTCGACCTGGGCGCGGGCCGAGGCCAGCACGGTCTCCTGTGCCTCGCTGCGTTCCAGGCTGGCGAACTCTTCGTTTTCGAGGCGCTCGATCTCGCGCTCGGCAAATCCGATTTCGTGGTCGCTGGCCTCGGCTTGCGCGGGAGTGGTGACGGAGTCGCGCTGGGCACGAACGTGGTCGGCCTTTTTGCGGTGGACGCCGATTTCGCGTTCCATGCGGGTGCGCAGCGTTTCTTCGCGGTTGAGCGCATCGCAGCAGGAAGCAGCGTCGCGTTGCGCCGCTGTGAGAGCGGCGGTAGCCTGGGCGATCTGAGCCGGCAATGCACGAGCCTCCTGCACGAGCCGCGCCCGTTCAAGCTCCAAGGCCTGCAATTTCACCAGGTTTTCAATGTGCGCTTCCATCCGTGGAATGAAGTCTACCATCCGTGACTGCTCTCGGACTGTCGCGCATAGACCAGTGCCACGGCCGCATCCAATGGAAATGGCAGGCTAAACGGGGCACGGAAGACTCGCGGGGGCATTCGAAGGCGGCGAGGCGGGGGTTGTAGGACGGCGGCAGGGGGATGAGAATGGACGCTGGACTGTGTTAAGCCCGGTTCAGCGGGAAGGGGGAGATTTGGCGGATACACGGGCATCATTCTGGCGCAGGCACAGGTGGTTCGCCTGGACTGCGGGGTCGCTGCTGGCTGTGATGGTGGTGACGACGGCGGTACTGGCGGTGCTGGCGCGTCGCGTGGAACCGTATCTTCGCGCTCAGATTGTGCAGGGCTTACAGGATCGCTTTCACACCCGCGTGGAGCTGGACAGCTTTCATGTGGCGCAGGGCTACGGGAAGCACGGACAGTGGGGCATCTGGGCGACAGGCCGCGGGTTGCGCATCTGGCCGCCGCAGCGCACGGGAGGCGACCGGCCCCTGGAGATCGCGGTGCAATCCGTGCCGCTGATTGCGCTGGAGGAGTTCAGCTTTCATGTGCCGATTCGGCGCGAGATGACCAAATCGATGCGCATCTCTGAGATTCGCTTCAAGGAACTCGACATTCATGTGCCGCCGCGATCGGAGAGAGACAGGCAGACAGGGCTTGAATCGGCCACGACGGGGCCGCAAGGCACATCCCCCAATCTTGCCGCACCCGGCCAGGCGCAGCCCATCAGTGCGGGCCCGCTGACCGGGATTGTGGTGGAGCGCATCGACTGCGACCGGGCGCAACTGCTGCTGGAAACCGACAAGCCAGACAAATTGCCGCTGGGTTTTGAGATCACCCACCTGCGGCTCACGCACGTAACCGCGGGCGCGCCGATGGAATTTGAGGCCGATGTGTCCAATCCGAAACCCGTGGGAATGATCCACACCACGGGCAGCTTTGGCCCATGGCAAGCGGCCGATCCCGGAGAGTCGCCGGTGAGCGGCACGTATAAGTTTGAGCACGCGGACCTGGCGACCTTCAAGGGCATTGCCGGCATTCTTTCATCGACCGGCCGCTACCAGGGGACGCTGCGCAACATTGTTGTGGATGGAGAAGCGGATGTACCGGATTTTCGACTGACGCACTTTGGCAACGCCATGCCTCTGCATACGCAATTCCACGCCCGGGTGGACGGGACCGACGGAGATACGTGGCTCGAGCCGGTGGACGCAACGCTGGGACGCTCGCACTTTACGACGCAGGGGAGGGTGGTGCGGGTGAAGACGGCGCAGGATGCGGCGGGAGCGCGGCGGGTGTCGGAAGCGGAACAGGCAGAGCCTTTGAAAGGCGGCCACATGATCGATCTGCAAGTGAATGTGGACCGCGGCCATCTGGAGGATTTTCTGCACCTGGCCAGCCGTTCTCCCACTCCTCTGCTGACGGGCGAAGTCACCGCGAAGGCCGCACTGCGCATTCCTCCGGGCAAGGAGCCGGTACACGAGCGCATGAAGCTCGACGGCTTCTTCAAACTGGACCAGGCCCATTTCACAAGCGCGAAGATTCAGGAGCGCATTGAGGACCTGAGCCTGCGGGGGCAGGGGCGGCCAGGGGCACTGAAGGCAGCGGAAGCAAACAACATCACTTCGCAGATGCAGGGCAGCTTTCATATGGCAAAGGCTGTGATCACGCTGCCCGATCTGGAGTACTCTGTGCCGGGTGCGGACATTCGGCTGAAGGGAACCTACTCTTTGGAAGGGTTTTTGAATTTTGATGGAACCGCGCGCATGAACGCGACGGTTTCGCAAATGGTGGGTGGGTGGAAGGGTTTTCTGCTGAAGCCGGCAGACCGCTTCTTCAAGAAGGACGGAGCCGGCACGGTGGTTCCCATTCAGATTAAAGGGACGCGGGACGCACCGGAATTCGGCGTGAATTTCGGGCGCATGAAACGGACTTCGCCGGAGACGCCAGGGCAGAAGCAGCAGCAGTGAGCTTGCTTTGAACATGGGGCAGTGACGAGAGTCTCCAAAACCCCATGCAAATGTGATAGTTTTTCTTGCGTCACACCGTTGCCGAATCCACGAGCAGCGGACACACGACGAGGAGACCGCTATGCACTGGACCAAACGCATTGCGGCCTGCGCTATATCCCTGTTTCTAGGGGCCGTGGCGCTGACCGCCCAAGGGCAACCTGCTCCCGCATCAACCCCACATCAAACCGCCACCACAAGCTCCGCCAATCTTCAGGACTGGTGGAAGAACGCCGTGATTTGCGAGATCTACCCGCGCAGTTTCCAGGATTCGAATGGGGACGGGATCGGCGATCTGAACGGCATTACGCAGCGGCTGGACTACCTGAAGACTCTCGGTGTGGATGCGATCTGGCTGTCGCCGATTTACCCATCGCCGCAGGTGGACTTTGGCTACGACATTTCGGACTACGAGAACATCGACCCGCAGTATGGCACGCTGGCCGATTTTGACCGGCTGGTGGCGGAGGCCAGGAAGCGCCATATCCGTATCCTGATGGACATGGTGATGAACCACTCGTCGGACAAGCACAAGTGGTTTGAGGAATCGCGATCGTCGCGCAACAATCCTTACCGCGACTGGTATGTGTGGCACGACGGCAAGGGCGAGACGGCGACAGAGAAGGGCGAAGTGCCCAACAACTGGCAGTCGGACTTTGGCCACTCGGCATGGGAGTGGGATGAAAAGACGCGCCAGTACTACTATCACAAGTTCTATATCCAGCAGCCGGACCTGAACTGGGACAACCCGAAGGTGCACCAGGCGTTCAAGGACATCATCGGCTTCTGGCTGAAGCGCGGCGTGGGCGGATTCCGCTTCGACGCCATCACCACGCTGTTTGAGGATCCGAACCTGACGGACGATGACGTTCTGAAGGACAAGGATGGAAAGCCGTTCCTGAACGCCTATGGCGACGTTGCGCTGAATGACACCAGGACCAACAATCTGCCCGGCACTCACCCTGTGATGCAGGAGATGCGGGTTGTTTCTGACAAGTTCGGTTCTGGAGGCTTTCCTGGAACGCGCGTGCTGATTGGCGAAACCTATCTGCCCAACATTGGCGAACTGGCCAAGCAGTATGGAACACCGGACAAGCCGGAGTTTCAACTGCCGATGGACACGCAGATCGGCTTTATCAACAAGCTTGACGTGGCGGCATTCCGCGCCAAGCTGAACGATGCGGAGACCCAACTGGGCAGCAACATTCCGCTGATCGTGTTTGACAACCACGACAACGCACGCCTCGATGCCCGCTATGGCGATGGCGTACACGACACCGACATCCAGCGCGTGATCTCGACGATGCTGTTCGCCAGCAGGGGCACTGCCCTGTTTTACTACGGCGACGAGATCGGCATGAAGACCACGCCGCCCACGCGCAAGGAAGACGTGAAGGACCCGGTGGGATTGACCGGCTGGCCCAAGGACAAAGGCCGCGATGGCGAGCGCACCCCCATGCAGTGGGATGCGACAACCAATGCGGGCTTTACCACGGGCACGCCGTGGCTGCCCGTTCCCCCCACTTACACTACGGTGAACGTCAAGGCCGAAGAACCCCAACCCGACTCATTGCTGAGCTGGTATAAGAGCCTGATTGCGCTCAAGAAAGACAATCCGGCGTTTGCGCACGGCGACAACGTGATGCTGGATACGGAGAACACGAAGGTGCTGAGCTGGATGCGCAAGGCCGCGGGCGCGCCGCAGGTGGTGGTGGCCGTCAACTTTACCGCAGACGCGCAGACCGTGAACCTGACGACAGGGGACGCCGGCGTGAAAGCAGGCCACGCCAAAACCCTGCTGAAGTCACCCGGCGGCACTGATCCGGCCTCGCTCGACAAGGTTGAGTTGGGACCGTTCGGCGTTTACATCGGCGAGGTGAAATAACCGACGCTTCACCATCCACCGCGTAGAACGACGTACGGCGGTTCCCGGTGCACTGGGAATCGCCGGACGTGTTTTTGAGGGACATGCGGCGCCTTCACGCCACCCTATTGCTGCGGCTGTATAATTCGGCCACACCTGCAATTAGAACGTCGGAGAATGTGTATGGACCTTATGGTTTTGATCCCGTTGGGAATTCTGGCAATCATTATTCTCTCATTGATCCTGGGAAGTTTCTTCACCGTCAACACGGCCCAGGTAGCGGTAATCACGCGCTTCGGCAAGTTTCTGCGCGTGGCTGAGCCGGGGTTGAACTGGAAGCTTCCGTACTTCGATTCCGTGTCGGGCATTGTCAGCCTTCGCGTGAACCAGATCACGCTGACGATGGAGACCAAGACCAAGGACAACGTGTTCGTCACGATTCCGATTTCCGTTCAGAATCGCGTGCGTCCGGAGAAGGTATANNAATCGAGCATTGCCGCGGCGGTGAAACAGGAACTCGACGCGGATATGGCGACGTTTGGCTACGAGATTGTGAATGTGCTGGTGACGGATATCGTTCCTGACGCCAAAGTGAAATCGGCCATGAACGACATCAACGCCGCGCAGCGCGAACAGGTGGCGGCCAACGCGCGGGGCGAGGCGGAAAAGATCCTGGTGGTGAAGAAGGCGGAGGCCGAAGCGGAGAGCAAGGCGCTGCAGGGCCAAGGCATCGCCAACCAGAGGAAAGCGATCATCGAAGGGCTGCAGACGTCAGTGGAGCAGTTCCAGAAGGCCGTGGAAGGCGCGACGTCGAAGGAAGTGATGCAACTGGTGCTGGTGACGCAGTACTTCGACACACTGAAATCGATTGGCGAGAACGACAAGACCAGCACGCTGTTCCTGTCTCACTCTCCCGCGGCGGTCAAGGAAGTGTCAGAGCAGATTCTCGACTCCATGCTGGTGGCTGGGCGGGCGAGTTTCTGACGTGGGAGAGTGCAGTCGGCTGCGCTACCTGGCAGCCGTTTCCAGCGGCTTGACCTGGTTGAGCGGAACCTCCATGGTGCCGACCTTGTGCGAAGCCTGGTCGTAGACGCCGGTGCGCACCCAGAACTGTCCTTTGGGCACTTCGATGCTGTCATGTAGTTGGACGCCGGTTTTCTGGAAGATTTCGTAGATGTTCGGCTTGATGTTCAGGGCGACGACGTGGTCCTTGCGGCTGACGGTGTGACCGTAGCGGTCGTAGACGATGATGGTGAGGTTGAGATTGCCTTTGTGCAGGCCGTCGGGGGTGGGCTGCAGCCTCAGGTCTTTCAGGTCGACGGCAAAATCCAGCGCGTAGCGGCTTTGTCCCTTGGAAGCCGCGTGGACGTCCGCCGTGGGAGGCTGTTCCTGCGCTGCTTCGAGGGGATGAATCAGGCATTTGTACAGTACCTGTTCGGTCTGGGGCATCCCGAATTCCATGAAGGGCCTTAGCGGGTCATCGGGGCCAGCGTCAGCCGCTCTGGATGGGCGCGTGGCGCCGGGAAGGTCCAAGTCTTCGGCATAGTAGCCGCGGCGATAGGCGAGCGTGTATTTGGGGCCGGCCAGCTTGACGTCGACGCGCCGGTATAAGCCGTCCATTTTGCGGTTTTCAGACGTGTACGACAGGGTGTAGAAATCGGAACTGTCGGAGACGACGCTTGCAATCACCTGTGTGAATCCGTTGGTGTTGACGAAGGCTCGTCCTCCCGTATCACGGGCGATCGTTTTCATAGCTTCCTGATCGGCATTGCGTAAAGAGCCTTCGGACAGTAACGACTGCGACTGCGCACCGTTCGGCCCGGTTACCTCTGCCGGGGAAGTGGTCACCGGAGGGAGAGTGGCGCCGGCCTCATAAACTCCGCTTGTGCTGGTGCCACGCGCATCTACGGGATACACGGCGACGCGAGCCGCGGTGAGCAGATCGACGGTTTTTTTCATGTCGCCTTCAAAGCGCGTTTCGGTTCTGGTATCGGTGCCCGCAAACTGCGACGGGGCGACGCCGAAGAGAACGAGAGGAAACGACTCTGAAAACCAGATGAGGTTTTTGCGGCCGGGAAAACCCTGGAGAAAGACTGCGAGTTGTTGCAGGTTTGCCAGCGTTCGATACGCGCGGTCGTCTTCCTGGGCCTGATCGGTTCTTTGGAAAAAACCGTTCATCGCGTCGATCATCGCGGTCGTGGATGCGGTGACCGTGCCACCTGGGCCAGCAGGCATGATCTCCGACATCTGACCGACGAGGGTTTGCTGTGCCAGGGAGTCCTGCGGCGACTTGATCAGCGAAGGGGTCTCAATTTCGTTTTTCTTCTTATTGCCCAAAGCAGACGCCAAGAGCGCCGGATCGTCGGTAAAGCCCTGCACAAATCTAAGTCCCAGCGACATGGTGAAGATGGCCATCCGCGAACCGGGTTTGAGGCTTTTGAGGTATTTCAAGGCCTGGGCATGGATGTAGGCCTGATCGGACATGGGCGTGTTAAGCGAGTCGAGCAGAAGCACGTTGACCGCCGCGGGGCGCGGGAGCGGAGAAAAGTTGCTGAAAACGTCGGGAGGCAGGTTGGGTAACTCGACCGGCTGCGCAGTGGGTGCTCCCTTGTGCTCTTCAAAGAAGGCGATGGTCTGGGGCTTGCCTTCCTCGGTGAGGGTGAAGGCGTCCTTTTGCAATCCCGTGACGGGCGCGCCATTGTGGTCGGTTACCACCACGTCCACGAGCACTGCGTGGGCGGTGAGTTGCAGGGTCGTAACCGGGGTGTTGGATTCAGGCGCGTCGTTCTGCGCCATTAGCGGCGATGCGGCCAACACAATTCCAAGGAGAATGGGGAGATTGGAAACCTTCACGGGGAAACCTCCGTCGGCACACGAAGACTACCACTATTGAAAGACAGGTAACCAGAACGCAGATGCGAGGCGGATCCGGTTGCTGGCCAACAGGCGCTAAGTTGATGGAAGATGGACAATTGCAGGCCATCGCCTAATCCTCAGGGCTGGTCCTTCTGTGGGGGAGCGGAGCCGGCTGCAGCAGGCTGCTGAGCGTTGGCAGGCGAGGCAGGGCCTGGTGAGGCAGCCGAATCCAGGAGTTTTTCGCTGACAATGCGAGAGGTTGAACCCAGGCGGTGGTAACCGGCGAAGGTGGTTCGGTTGAGCATGATAAGCGCCGGGCCCGGATTCCGGCTACGTCTTCCGCGGACACAGGCGTTGGCCTCTTCAACCATGAAAGCCAGGCTGCGCTCTGGACAGATGTAGTAGCGATCGCCGAGGACGACAGGACCGTATTCGATGACTGAGGCGATGTGGGAAACCGGGTCGCCGGGCTTCCAGTCGGCCTCAAGGGCGAGTCGGAGAATGGCGCCGGAAGCTGGGTCGATGGAGATGGTTCCGTGGTAGGAGGGGTTTTTGTGAAGGAGGGCCTTGTCCATGCATCGGTAGTTGACCTCGTAGTGCGATCCGGAGCTGGGCACCGAGTAGCGAAAGACGGCGGCGGGACCGGACGAGGTCCGCTCCCAATGATGGAAGGCAAGGGAGCCGCTGTCGAGATCGAGCAGGGCGATGGCCGGCTCCGGGCCGAATTCGCCCGCGCTTTCAAGCCCAGCCCCCGGCGCCAGGTTTGGCAAGCGCGCCGGATTGAGGGGATTGACGACCTCTTTGCCGTCGCGGAACGTGATCTCGCGGGTCGATGTTTCCTGCATGTGGAGTCGACCCGTGACGGTCAAGTCCCGCCCGTTGATCAGCAGAGGCGTGTTATCGAAGCGGGCAGTGGTTCGGAGGGCGAAGAAGTTGGGCAGGTGGGCCAGGGTCTGAAACAGCCAGGCTCGGGCCGAGGCCACAATTTTGTGTTGGGTTTGCGCATCGGGAGGCGCCATGACGGGCAGTTCACTGGCCGGCGGATCGAGGAGGGCGGAACGGTCGGCTAGCTGCTCCAGGGCCATCTGCACCTGGGGGCCAAGCTGGTAGGTGGCGACGAATCTCTTGAGGGTGACCGGGGTGAGGCGTTCGGAGAGTTCCAGGTTCTCGATTTGGGGCGCGAGGACGGAATCCTGGCCCAGTTGCTGAAGCAGGTCGGTCTCCGCACTGATCTGGCTGTCCTGGAGAGTTCCAGGGCCATGAACCACAACGGGCGTGGCCAGCTTTTGCTCAAGTTCTTTGACAGTCACCCGCTGGGCCGCCGCTGCGGGAAGAAGGATGGCTGCAAAGAATCCGAGCAGAATGAGCTTTTGCATCTCGGGTCATTATCTCCTGCCATGAGAGCGTGTTGTCTGCGGTGGAGCAAGGAATCCGCAGTGATAGCCGCGACCGGGTTTCAGAAATAAGGAGAGCGGTAAGGGGACCGAGCCGCTGACTGGGCCGCAGATCGAGAACCGCTTTTCACTTTGATGCAACCGGCGGAGGCGAGGGCCACTTTGGCGATACCTCTTGCCTCTCAGTCCGAATCGTGACTGGCATCACCGACAGTCTACCCCTCCGCCGCCAAACATTAGCCCCGAACCTGTTCATCCAGAAAACCCTGCACGCGCTGGTGGCCCGGTGCGAGCGGACGGGCTGGACGAGCAAAGATTCAGCGGGAAAGAGGCAACGATGCTGAACCGGCGAGAATTTATGGCAACCAGTGCCCTCGCGGGCGCAGCAGTTGCAGCCGGATGCAAGGCTGGTTCGCGTACCTGGTACCGGTTCCTGAGTGAACACGATGTGGGCAGTCTGACGGCGATCTGCGATCAGATTATTCCTGCCGACGAGTTTCCAAGTGCTTCGCAGGCCTGCGTTCTCACCTATATCGACCTGCAGCTTACGCGGCATTACAGGCGCCATCAGCAGGCCTATCTCGGCGGTTTGGAACAGGCGAATCTGTTGAGCAGGAAAGAATTCGGGGTTGAGCTGGCCGCGGCATCGCCGCAACAGCAGTTTGCGATTGCGCAGGCCGTCGAGAAGCAGAATCCGCGCTTCTTTGACTTGGTGCGCAGCCACACAATGCAGGGATATTACGGATCTCCGCGACACGGCGGGAACCGCGATGCGGTGAGCTGGCGCATGCTTGGACTGGACGAGCCGCCGGTGCGAGGGCGGGCGCAATACGACTTTACCGCGGGACGGAAGCCATGAAGCGCGTGAATGCTGTGGTGATTGGCGCGGGCGCTGGGGGAGGCATTGTCGCCAAAGAGCTGTCGACGGCGGGCCTGAGCGTGGTGATGATGGAGCGCGGCAAGTGGTATACGCCGCACGACTGCCGCAAGGACGACCTGCGCAATCAACGGACGACGGTGCTGGGAAATGCGTTCGGGCCGGAGGACGAGGGCAATCCGCGCGTGTGGGTGGACCCCAAGGGCACGGTGCATACGGCGCTGCCCAGCGAAGGCTCTTACCAGAACAACGCTGCCTGTGTGGGCGGAGGGACGCTGAGTTACGGGGCGCAGGCCTGGCGCTATATGCCGCAGGATTTCCGCATGCGATCGACCTATGGGGCGCCAGCGGGAAGTTCGCTGGAGGACTGGCCGATTTCGTATGACGATCTCGAGCCGTTTTATGACAAGGCCGAGTATGAGATCGGGATTTCGGGAGATTACTCCGGCACTCCTTTCAAGGGTCCGCGACGGCGCGAATTGCCCATGCCTCCGCTGGCGCCGAATCGCGAGTTTGGCATTCTGGAGTCCGCCGCCAAGCGGCTGGGACTGCATCCATTTCACATTCCCATGGCTCGGAACACGGTGCCCTATAACGGGCGCGGTCCGTGCATGCGCTGCCGCTGGTGCTGCGGATTTGCGTGCGAGGTGGACGCCAAGAACGGCTCGCAGAACACCGTGATTCCGGTGGCGCTGGCGACCGGCAATTGCGAATTGCGCACCGAGTGCATGGTGACGGAGATTCTGACGGATGACCGTGGGCGCGCTCGCGGAATCTCGTACATTGATGGCGATGGCCACAGGCAAGAGCAGTTGTCGGACATCGTGGTGGTGTCAAGCGCGGCGATTGAGTCGGCGCGGCTGCTGCTCAATTCGAAGAGCCGGCTTTTTCCCAACGGGTTAGGCAACCGGTACGACCAGGTAGGCCGCCATCTGCAGGGGCACCACTACACCGGGGCCACGGGATATTTCGATTTCGACACGTACGACGACGTGGGACCGGGCGCGAGCATCGCGATCTGCGACTACAACCACGGGACTCCCGGACTGTGCGGCGGGGGGATGCTGGCGAATGAATTTATCCGGCTGCCGATCCACATGGTGGACAAGGTTCCGAATGGAACGCCGCGATGGGGGCTGGGGCACAAGCAGGCCATGCGCGCCTATCACAAGCGGAGCGTCGTGATCATGGGGCCGACCCAGCAGATTCCGACAGCGACGGGCCGGGTAACAGTCGATCCGGCAGTGAAAGACAAGTGGGGACTGCCCGTAGCGCGGTTTGAGGGCAACGTTCATCCGCACACGTATGACATTGGCGAGATCCAGGCCAAGCGCGCTGAAGCGTGGCTGAAGGAAGCCGGCGCGGTGACAACGAATTTGATGTCGTACAGGTCAGAGATGGTGAGCGCGGGGCAGCACCAGGCCGGAACATGCCGCATGGGCGACGATCCGCATGGCTCGGTGGTAACGAAGAACTGCCAGATCCATGACGTGGACAACGTGTTTGTGATTGATGGCAGCGTTCACGTGAACAATGGAGGATTCAATCCGGCGCTGACGATTATGGCGGTTGCCTATTATGCGTCGGACGCGCTGATTCGCAACTGGAAAGGGACGGGCTTCAAGTCATGAGACGATTCCTTTTCATGGGCGTGATTGCGTTGTGCTCACTAGCCTTGCTGGCCGTGGGCGGTACCTATGGTGCGAATCTGTACTACGCGACAGGTCACGGGACCAACTGCGCAGACTGCCATGAGATGGCGGACAACGTGGGTGTGGTGCACGCCTCCAGGCACCGCAATGCGGGCTGCACGGATTGCCACGAAGCGAGCCTGGCCACCAAGCTGCGGCACATTCGCGTTCATCTGACCGGCAGCGCGCCGGAGTCGATCAGGCTGCGCGAGGCCGACGTGCAGCAGATGATGGGGAACTGCCAGAAATGCCATCGGCAGGAATATGCCGGCTGGCATGCGGGCCCGCATAGCGCAACGTACAGCGAGATTTTTGCGAACGCGGCGCATAACCAAAAACGGCGGCTGATGGATGATTGCTTCCGCTGTCATGGGATGTATTTCGATGGCGCGGTTCGCGACGTGGTGCAGCCGCAAAACACGACGGGGCCCTGGCATCTGACGCGGCCGAAGATGGCAGACCAGGCAACGATTCCCTGCCAGGCGTGCCACTGGATTCACCGCGAAGGCTCACCGGAGACAAAGCCGGCGGAGAGAATTTCTGTTGCCGGGGCGGCGGTTCACGAGTCGGTGGGCTTTTACGATCGGCGCGAACAGATGCACTTTGGCGCGGCCATGCTGACGATTCCGGCGCTTTACGATGGCGCGCGGGTGCTGAAGGTGAGTCCCGATCAGCGGCAGGCACTGTGCTACCAATGCCACGCGCCGCGACAACCGGAGGCGATGAGCATTGCGGCGACCAATCACTGGGAGCCGCAGGCGGGGTCGGGAGACGACCGCACACCGATGGGCGTGCATGAGGGGCTGAGCTGCCTGTCGTGCCACAACGGCCACAACGAAAGCGCGCAGGCATCGTGCGCCACGTGTCACCCAGCGATGTCGCACTGCGGACTGCAGGTGGAGAAGATGGATACGACCTTTGCCAGCAAGGCCAGCCAGCATAACATCCATTGGGTGAAGTGCACGGATTGTCATCGGCATGGCGTGCCGCAGGTGAAGCGAAGTGTGATGGCCGCGGGACAGTGATCCCACCCAACTAGCTTCTAGCTTTTTGCCCACCGTTCTGTGCTTGCGCCTGCGCGGCTTCGCGTGTTTGACTGGTTGCCGAAAGCAGGCCGCACCAATGAGCTACATCCTTGCACTGGACCAGGGGACGACGAGTTCCCGCGCCATTTTGTTTGACGAGGCGGGGGCGATTGCCACCGTGGCGCAGCAGGAGTTTGAGCAGTTTTATCCGCAGCAGGGGTGGGTGGAGCACGACCCCACGGAGATTTTGACCAGCCAGTTGGCTTGCGCGGTGGAGGCGCTGGGCCGGGCCGGTGCGCGGCCTCGCGACGTGGCTGCCATCGGCATTACCAATCAGCGCGAAACCGTGATTGTGTGGGAGCGCGCCACGGGCAAGCCGATTCATCCCGCCATTGTGTGGCAGGACCGTAGGACGGCCGCGCAGTGCAGTGCGCTGGAAGAAAGCGGCGCGGGGGAGACGATCAGCAATCGGACCGGCCTCGTCATCGATCCGTATTTCTCAGCGACAAAGATCAAGTGGATTCTGGATAACGTGCCTGGCGCGCGCGGACGTGCACTGCGCGGCGAGTTGGCGTTCGGGACCGTGGACAGTTGGCTGATCTGGCACCTGACCAGCGGACAGAGCCACGTGACCGACATGACGAACGCATCGCGGACTCTGCTCTTCAACATCGTGAAGGGCGAGTGGGACCCGGAACTGCTGCGCATCTTCGACATTCCTGAAAGCCTGCTGCCGCGGGTGGTGTGGTCAAGCGAGCGCGTGGGCGAGGTGACCACCACACTTGGCCTGGGCGGCGTGGCTATAGCGGGCATTGCCGGCGACCAGCAGGCGGCGCTGTTCGGCCAATTATGCTGGAGCGCGGGCGAGGCCAAAAACACGTATGGGACTGGATGCTTTCTTCTGCAGAACATCGGGACGCAATTCATGCGATCGAAGCATCGGCTGATTACCACACTCGCGGCGAGCGCGCAGCAGCGGCTGGAGTACGCGTTCGAGGGCAGCATCTTTATTGGCGGGGCGGTGGTGCAGTGGCTGCGCGACAATCTGCAGCTCATTGGCTCTTCATCTGAGGTGGAGGCATTGGCGGCGAGTGTGCCCGACGCCGGCGGCGTGGTGTTTGTGCCTGCGTTTGTGGGGTTGGGCGCGCCGCACTGGGATCCACATGCCAGCGGACTGCTGATCGGGCTGCGACGCGACACCAAGCCGGGGCATATTGCGCGGGCGGCTCTGGAGAGCATCGCGTTCCAGGTGGCCGATGTGCTGGAGGCTGTGCAGAGCGAGACCCACGCACCGCTGGGCGCGCTGCGCGTGGATGGGGGCGCGGCGGTGAACGACCTGCTGATGCAGTTCCAGACAGATATACTGGGCGTGCCGGTGGTGCGGCCGCGCGTGACGGAGACCACCGCGCTGGGCGCCGCGTATCTGGCGGGACTCGCCGTCGGATTCTGGGGCGGACCGGACGATCTGCGGGCGAAGCGGAATGACGATGTTCGCTTTGAGCCAAAGATGGACACGACCGAGGCAGGCGCGCGCCGGGCCCGCTGGCATCGCGCGGTGGAACGGTCAAAGAGCTGGACTGGGTAAGAAGCAGGAGGGAGCTATGCAGCGCGAAAGTATGCTGCAGAACGTGCGGGAGCGCAAGCAGCCGTGGGACATCGCCGTGATTGGCGGGGGAGCCACCGGCGTGGGCGTGGCCGTGGATGTGGCGGCGCGCGGCCTTGACGTGGTGCTGGTGGAGGCACACGACTTTGGCAAGGGCACCAGCAGCCGCAGCACCAAGCTGGTGCATGGGGGCGTGCGCTATCTCGAACAGGGCAACGTGCCGCTGGTGATGTCGGCACTGAAAGAGCGCGGGCTGCTGCGCCGGAATGCTCCGCACCTGGTGCACGACCTGGCCTTTGTGGTGCCGCACTACTCGTGGTGGGAGGCGCCTTTCTACGGCATTGGGCTGAAGCTCTACGACCTGCTGGCCGGCAAGTACGGTTTCGGCGCGTCGAAGCTGCTGACGAAGGAGGAAACACTGGAGCGGCTGCCTGCGCTTGAACCCGAGGAGTTGCGCGGCGGAGTGGTTTATTACGACGGACAGTTTGACGATGCGCGATTGCTGATTCACCTTGCGATGACGGCCGCGGATCATGGCGCGACGCTGGTGAATTATTGCGTGGCAACCGGGTTGCTGCGCGACGCCGACGGCTATGTGAACGGCCTGACTGCGCGCGATGAAGAGACCGGGGAAGAGCTGAACATCGAGGCGCGGATTGTGGTGAATGCGACCGGAGTGTTCACCGACTCGGTGCGCCGGATGGCCGATCCGGAGGCGGAACCGCTGGTCGTCACCAGCCAGGGCATTCACCTTGTGTTTGACCGCTCGTTTTTGAGGAGCGACACGGCACTGATGGTGCCGCGCACCAGCGATGGGCGCGTGCTGTTCGTGATTCCGTGGCATGGGCACGCGGTGGCGGGGACGACCGATACGCCGGTTGACGCGCCGAGCCTGGAGCCTCGCGCGCTCGACGAGGAGATCGAATTTATTCTGGAGACCGCGGCGCGCTATCTGACGAGGCCGCCGACGCGCGCCGATGTG
Source organism: Acidobacteriaceae bacterium (assembly GCA_003151435.1). Lineage (GTDB taxonomy): Bacteria > Acidobacteriota > Terriglobia > Terriglobales > Acidobacteriaceae > Telmatobacter. The sequence goes on along the minus strand of PLXP01000280.1, from coordinate 13,811 downwards.
CTGAGCGTCTACGTGGGACTGCGGCCGCTGGTGAAGGGCGATGGCAAGACCTCCGCCCTGTCGCGCGATCACATCATTCATGTGGATACTTCGGGGCTGCTGACCATCACGGGCGGCAAGTGGACGACGTATCGGCACATGGCGGAGGACTGCGTGGATCACGCGATCACACTGGGCCGTCTGCGCGATGAAGAATGCACAACGAAGAATCTGCGCATTCACGGATATCTCGAGAATTCGTCGTCGCTGGGTGAGATGGAGGTGTACGGCTCCGACGCTGAGGCGATTGAGGGGCTTGCGAAGGACCATGCTTCGCTGGGCGCGCAACTGCATCCGGACCTGCCGTATATCGGCGCCGAGATTGTGTGGGGTGCACGGGCGGAGATGGCGCGCACGGTGGAAGATGCGCTGGCACGGCGGACCCGCGCGCTGTTTCTGAACGCGGATGCGGCCGTTGCGATGGCGCCTGCGGTGGCGCGGCTGCTGGCGGGAGAACTAGGGAAGGATGAAGCATGGATTGCCGCGCAGGTTAAGGCTTTTCGGGAGTTGGCAGAGCAGTATAAAGTGGCTTAGTGACGAGGCTTCCCCGCCCTGACGGAGGTGAAATGGCTACCAAATGCACGCACGCTGCTGAACACGACAAGAAACCCAAGCCGCACAGCAAAGGCTGCGAAGATTGCCTGAAGACCGGCGACACGTGGGTTCATTTGCGCATGTGCCTGGAGTGCGGACATGTGGGCTGTTGCGATTCATCGAAGAACCGCCACGCCCGCGCGCATTTCCATTCGACACATCACCCGCTGATTCAGTCGGCCGAACGCGGTGAAGACTGGAAGTGGTGCTACATCGACGACACGTACCTTTAACGCCTCAGGCCAACTCCACTTCGATCTTCTTTGTTGCCGCATCGAGCTTCACGATTTTGAAGCTGCGAATCTGGCCTACCTGCAATGGCTCAGGCTGTGCGGAGGCGGCGGGGGCATCGCCCTTCCAGCGCGCTTTGAGCATGGTCGACAGCGAAGACAGGTCGGCCTTCGGTTGAGACTGCGTCTGCGGCGAGGCTGCTGTGCCAGCAGCGGTGCGACATGCGGCGCGGATGCCTTCGCCGAGTTCCACGATGGCGGGCGACTCGCCGACTACGCGGCCGGAGACCACATCGCCGGCCTTGTGCTCGGCGATGTACTCGTCGATGCTGGTGGGGACGAGCTGCTTCATGCTGAGTTTCATCTGCCGCTTTTCAGTGTCGATGGCCAGCACCTGCGCCTGCACGATCTGGCCGGCGCGCAGCACGTCGGAGGGGTGATTGATGCGGCGCTCGGCGCTGATTTCGCTGACGTGAACCAGGCCCTCGATGCCGTCGGCGATTTGGACGAACGCGCCGAAGTTCATGATTTTGGTGACAGGCCCCCCGACCTGCGAGCCGACCGGGAACTTGCGCTGGACTTCGCTCCACGGATCGCTGAGTGTCTGCTTCATACCCAGCGAAATCCGACGCTCCTCAGGCTTGATGGCGAGGATGACGGCATCCACGCGCTCGCCCTGTTTTAGGATGTCGCCGGCCATGCGGACCTTTTTGCCCCACGACATCTCTGAAACGTGGATGAGGCCCTCGACGCCCGGTTCGAGCTCGACGAAGGCGCCAAACTCGGCCACGCGTGTGACCGTGCCGCTGACGCGCTGGCCGGCCAGGTAACGCTCAGGAGCGGTCTCCCATGGCTCGGCCTGAAGCTGCTTGAGGCCCAACGAAATCTTCTTGGTTTCGGGGTCGATTTTGAGGATGCGGACCTGCAGCTCCTGGCCCACGGTCAGCACGTCTTCGGGCTTGCTGACGCGGCTCCACGCAATGTCGCTGACGTGGAGCAGGCCGTCGATTCCGCCAAGGTCAATAAACGCGCCGTAGCTCATGAGGCTGCGGACCGTGCCGGGAACCGTGTCGCCTTCTTTCATGGCTGCGTGGCGGTCTGCCGCGGCTGACCGGGCCTGTTCTTCGAGAACCACGCGGCGGTCGACGACTACGTCTTCGTCGGTGACGTCGAGCTTGGTGATGCGGCAGGTGATCTGCTGGCCGACCATCTTTTCGAGCTCGGCTGCGTCGCGCGTGCCGCTGCGGCTGGCGGGCATGAAGGCGCGCACGCCCACGTCCACATTGAGGCCGCCCTTGACCACGCCGGTGACGACGCCCACGACGGCGAGCTTTTGCGCGAAGGCTTCTTCAAGCGCGGACCAGTCGCGGGGCTGTGCAACCTTGAAGCGCGAAAGCTCGTAGTAGCCTTCCTGGTTGCGGCCCGTGACGGAGACGGGAAAGCTTTGACCAGGCGCGACTTCGTCGGCGTTGTTGTCGAACGCCGTGCGCGGCAGAACTCCCTCGGTCTTGTAGCCGATGTCAAGGAACACCTGGTCGGCGGAGACGGAGATGACGGTGCCCTGCAACTGCTTTTGGCCGCCCTCGGCCTTGTGCGTGTGGCTCTTTTCAAACGCGGCGAGAAGATCGCCGAAGTTCTCGGTGGGCTCCTCTGGTGGCTGGGGGGCGGCTTCGGGACTGATCGCGGGAGTGGGCTGGTTTTCCGGTGCGTTTTCGTTGGTCATAGCGGCTATCGATCCATTGTCCCATGAGTGAGCGGGGAAGGGGGGCGGGTTGTGGTGGCCATCCCACCCTTGCCGCGATGAAGCCGCGTCAAGGATGGGGCACCCGGGCCTAAGAATGACTGCGGACGATGATGGTTCGTGGACCTTGGGGGGTNNGGTCGCGCCCCGTCAAAACCAATGAGTTCTTCCGCAGCTTGTCTAGTCGTAGCGCTCGAAGATGATCTGCTTGCGGTGCCATCCATAGCCGGCGAGCTTCTCGCGAACGCCCGAGACCATGTTGTTCAACCCGCAGATGTAAGCGTGGATGTCAAAATGCATCTCGGTTGCGGGCGTAGCCGGGTCGATGGGCGGCGCGGGCAACGGCAGGCCGAGAGCGGCGGCGCGCTGCTCGACGATCTTCCCCACGTGATCCTGCACGTAGCCACGCAGGCCTGTCCAGCTTTCGCCGGCGCGGCTGAGGGTGGCGACGTAGTGAAAATTGGGCTTGCGGGCGGCGAGGGCTTCAAACTCCTCATGGTAGTAGAGCTCGCTTTCGTGGCGGGTGCCGTAGACCAGCCAGATCTGCCTGCCTTCGCTGCGGTCAGGACCGACCTCAGGGAAAAGCCACTGGGCAAAGCCGCGCATAGGCGCGATGCCGGTACCTGTCGCGATGAGGATGGAGTCGGCGACGGGCTGGCGGAGGATGAAGTGGCCGTGCGGACCGTGGATGTTGATGATGCTGCCAATGGGCAGATCGGGCAGGTCGGCCAGGTGGTTCGAAAAGAAGCCGCCTTCCACGCGGTTGACGCACAGGTCGAACTGGTTGCCCCGGGCTGCCGAGGCAATGGAATAGGCGCGGGTCTGCTGCTTGCCGTTGGCGTCCTCTGCCACCGCGGAGACGAACTGCCCGGCGGCGAAAGGGAAGCTTTCCAGTTCGTCGATGACGAATTCGAAGTGGAAGCACTGGGCCGATTCAGAGATGCACTCTTTGCGATCAAGGCGTGCTGCGTAAATCTTTCGTTCCAAGGCGAATACCTGCGGGGAAAAAGAATAAAGCCTAAGAAAACGGGCTGTAGGCAGTATCTATTCCGAGAGCGGGGCTGGGCAAGTGGAGCACCGACATTTATGGCCTAGCGGTGGGCGGATTCACTCTGGTGTCTCTGCCATCGGTGCGATCAGGCCCGCCGCAGCCATCCCTGAGCCGGAGCACCAGGATGTTGCGCGGAGCGCGGGTCGTCTCGCATACTACTGTCCGGGTGTCGCGGCATCTTTCATTCCCCGGTTCATCTGAAAGGCTTGGACCCTCTTGGCGAAATCGAAGATCTATCCGGACGCACGGGCCGCGCTGGCGGGAATCGTCGACGACGGAATGACGATTGCGGTGGGCGGCTTCGGGTTGTGCGGTATTCCAGAGGCGCTGATTGTGGCCTTGCGCGATAGCGGCAAGAAAGAACTAACCGTGGCCAGCAACAACGCGGGGGTGGATGGCTACGGACTCGGGCTGCTGTTGGAGACGCGCCAGATTCGCAAGATGATCTCAAGTTATGTGGGAGAAAATCGCGAATTCGAGCGGCAATATCTGTCGGGGACTCTGGAGATTGAGTTTTGTCCGCAGGGCACGCTCGCGGAACGGATGCGCGCGGGCGGCGCGGGCATACCGGGGTTCTATACGCGCACCGGTGTGGGCACCGCGGTGGCAGAGGGCAAGGATCATCGGGAGTTCGATGGCCACACATACATTCTGGAACGCGGCCTTCGCGCCGATGTCGCACTGGTGAAGGCATGGAAAGGCGATGCCTGCGGAAACCTGATTTACAGAAAGACCGCGCGCAACTTCAATCCCATGGCGGCCACGTGCGGCCGCGTGACCGTGGCGGAAGTTGAACAACTAGTGGAGACGGGCGAACTCGATCCCGACCAGGTTCACACGCCGGGAATTTTTGTGCAGCGGATCGTACACAATGCCGCGGCGGAAAAACATATCGAGAAACGGACGATTCGGAACGCATAGAGCGGAAGGCATAAAGATGGCATGGATCGCGATGAGATGGCGCAACGCGCGGCACGGGAACTCGAAGACGGGTTCTATGTGAACCTTGGCATCGGCATTCCCACGCTGGTGGCAAATTTCATTCCGCCGGACATTCATGTCACGTTGCATTCGGAAAACGGCCTCCTTGGTATCGGCCCTTTTCCCACCGACGATGAAGTGGATGCGGACCTGATCAATGCCGGCAAGCAGACGGTGACGGCACTGCCGGGCGCGAGCTATTTTTCGAGCGCCGATTCGTTTGCGATGATTCGGGGCGGCCACATCAACCTGGCGATCCTGGGCGCGATGCAGGTGTCGGAGCGCGGCGACCTGGCCAACTGGATGATTCCGGGAAAGATGGTGAAGGGGATGGGCGGCGCCATGGACCTGGTGGCGGGCGTTCAGCGCGTGGTGGTGCTGATGGAGCACACGTCGAAGGATGGCGCGCCGAAGATTCTGCATACGTGCACTTTGCCGCTGACCGGCGCAGGCGTGGTGACCCGCATTATCACGGACCTGTGCGTTCTGGATGTGACCAGCGCGGGGCTGCGGCTGGTTGAACTGGCTCCCAAGGTCACCATCAGCGAAGTACGCGCCAAGACGGAGGCACAGGTTGTTGCGTGAGCTAAGGTTTTGATCCGTCAGTTGATTGCAGGGTTCAGGATTTCTGGCGTGCGCGGCCGACGCGCGATTGCGGCTGCCTGCCGAGTTCGCCGCAGATGAAAGAGCCGGCGGCGAGAAGGCGGTCAAGATCGACACCCGTCTCGATGCCCATGCCGTTGAGCATGTACAACAAATCTTCAGTGGCGACATTGCCGGCGGCTCCCGGCGCGTAGGGACAGCCGCCCAGCCCGCTCACTGATGCGTCGAAGACATGCATGCCGAGTTCAAGGGACGCGTAAATGTTGGCAAGCGCCTGGCCGTAGGTGTCGTGGAAGTGGCCGGCGAGTTTATTGAGGGGCACACGCTGCGCGGTTGCGGCAATGAGCGCCTGTGTGCGATTCGGGGTGCCGGCGCCTATGGTGTCCCCGAGAGAGATTTCGAAACAGCCGCTCTCAAAAAGCATGGCCGCAATCTCCGCAACACGGATTGGATCGACGTCGCCTTCATAGGGACAGGTGAGAGCGCAGGAGACGTAGCCGCGAACGGGAATGTCCGCGGTGCGAGCAGCTACGAAGACGGGCGTGAAGCGGTCGAGGCTTTCGGCGATGGTGCAGTTGATGTTTCGCTGCGAGAAGGTTTCGGATGCCGCGGCGAAGACGGCCACTTCAGTGGCTCCGGCCGCGAGCGCCGCCTCAAAGCCGCGCAGATTAGGCACCAGCACCGGGTAGGTGACTCCGTGCCCGCGGGGCAATGCGCGCATCACCTCGGCATGGTCGGCCATCTGCGGAACCCACTTTGGGGAAACGAACGCCGTGGCCTCAATGGTGCGCAGTCCGGAGGCCGCGAGCCGCTGAATGAATTCAATCTTTGTGGCAGTGGGGACGATCTGCTTTTCGTTCTGCAGGCCGTCACGCGGACCGACCTCCACGATGCATACGCGATGAGGAATGGCCATATCAGTGCCCGCCCGGCGCATCGCGATCGAAGTGTAGCAGTTCAACGCCCTCGTTGACCTGATCGCCCGCGGCGAAGAAGAAGGATTGCACGCGGCCCGCGGCGGGTGCGTGGATGGTGCATTCCATCTTCATGGCCTCAAGCACCATGAGCGATGCGCCCTTCTCGACAGCTTCGCCGGGTTGGACAAGCAGCGCGACAACGCGACCGGGCATGGGGGCGATGAGACCGCTTTCTTTGGCGTGATCGTGTCCGCTGATTTCGAGCGGATCGTTGAGCGTGAGGACGTGCGACTGACGGTCGAGGAATACATGAATTCGGCCATCGACTGAGACGACGGTAGCCTGCATGCGTTGTCCGTCAATGACGGCGTCGATGCTGACCTCGTAGCGCATCTGTCCGGTGACGGTGTGGGAAGCGTGACCGATGGCAATGCGGTAGTCGTGGGCACGGTACTCAACGACTGCGGCTGTCTCGCGGTCGTTTTGCGTGAACACGAGACTGCGCATGTAGGTTGCGTTGACACGCCACCCGTCGCGCATGGCCCATGGCGAATTCGCATCGCTTGCGCTCTCGGCCGCGGCGCGCTCGCGAAGCACGACGGACAGTGCGGCAATGATGACTGCGCTGTCAGGAGTTGCAGCGGATTCATACGCAAGCCACTTTTGTTCGCGCTCGATGAGACTGGTGTCGAGGTTGGCAGCGGTGAACGAAGGGCTGGTGAGGAGGCGGCGCAGGAAGGCGGCGTTGTTGGCCACGCCGACGATCTGACATTCGCTGAGGGCGCGCGTCATGCGACTTAGGGCTAGTTCGCGCGTTTCATCCCACACAATCAGCTTGGCGATCATGGGGTCGTAGAAGGGCGTGATGGTGTCGCCTTGTTCCACGCCGGTGTCAATGCGCACATGCGGCGATGGGGAGGGTGTCTTGAGATGCACGAGTTTGCCGATGGAGGGAAGGAAGTCGTGGGCCGGATCTTCAGCGTAGATGCGGGCCTCAATGGCGTGGCCGCGCAGCGAGATTTGTCCCTGGTTCAGAGGCAGCGGCTCGCCCGCCGCGACGCGCAATTGCCATTCGACGAAGTCGAGTCCGGTGATCATTTCAGTGACCGGATGCTCGACTTGCAGGCGCGTGTTCATCTCCATGAAATGAAACCCGCCGTCGCGGTCTACTAGAAACTCGACGGTGCCTGCGCTGACGTAGCCGACGGCGCGCGCGGCCTCGCGGGCAGCGTGCCCGAGGGCATCGCGCAATTGCTGCGTGATCGACGGCGCTGGAGCTTCTTCAATGACTTTCTGATGGCGGCGCTGCACGGAGCAGTCGCGCTCAAACAGGCTGACGATGTTGCCGAAGGTATCGCCGAAGACCTGCACTTCAATGTGGCGCGGGTGAATGAGGCATTTCTCGATGAGGACGGAATCGTCGCCGAACGATGCGGCGGCTTCGCGCTTGCAGGATAAAAGTGCCGCGGCAAACTGCGCGCGGGAGTCGACGCGGCGCATGCCTTTGCCGCCTCCGCCCGCGTTGGCTTTGATCATCACGGGATAGCCGATGGCATCGGCCTGCTGCTTGAGAAACGACGGCTCCTGGTTTGCTCCATCGTAGCCGGGCGTGAGCGGAACGCCGGCCTGGCGCACAAGAATTTTCGCAGCGGCCTTCGATCCCATGGCGCGAATGGCCGCGGAGGGAGGGCCGATGAAGACGATGCCGGCTTGCGCACATGCGTCGGCGAAGCCGTCGTTCTCGGCGAGGAATCCGTAGCCGGGATGAATGGCCTCGGCTCCGGTTTGCTTTGCAGCGGCAAGGATGCGATCAATGACGAGGTAGCTTTCGCGCGCGGGCGAAGGGCCGATGTGCACAGCCTGGTCGGCGAGGCGCACGGGTCGACTATTGGCGTCGGCGTCGGAATACACAGCGACAGTCCGGATGCCGAGACGGCGGCACGTGGCGATGATGCGGCACGCGATTTCGCCGCGATTGGCTATCAGGATGGTCGTGAACATCGTGGGCTTCATTCTTGCGGCACCCACTTTGCGGGACGCTTTTCAAGAAATGCGCTGAGGCCTTCGCGCGCTTCCGGCTCCGATCGAATGGTGGCGATGCGTTGCGCCGTATTCTCGATCAGCTCTTGCGTGACGGGTTGGCTTGCGACTGCCTCGATGAGGTTCTTTGCCGCGGTCTGCGCATTCGGTGCGCCCGCGAGCAGGTGGTTGATCACGAGTTGCAATTGGACGTCGAGTTGTTCGGCATCAACGGCTTGATGCACCAGGCCGATCTTCTCAGCCTGTGCGGCGGAGATGCGCTCGCCGGTTTGGAACAGGCGCCGTGCCTGGCGTTCGCCGATGGCGCGGACAACGTAGGGAGCGATGGTGGATGGAATGAGGCCGAGGCGCACTTCAGAAGCTGCGAAGACAGCGGTGTTGGATGCGATGGCAATGTCGCAGGCGGCGACAAGGCCCAGGCCGCCGCCGATGGCGGCTCCGTTGACGATTGCGATGGTGGGCTTGGGCGACTCCGCGATGGTGCGGTACATTTCTGCCAATTGGCGAGCGTTCGCGAGGTTAGCGGCGATGGGCGCGGCACCTTGGCGCTTCATGGACTCGACATCCGCGCCGGCGGAGAAGCTCTTGCCTCTTCCCGACAAGACGACGACGCGCACGGATGTGTTTTCTGCGAGGGTGCGGAATGCCTCCGTGATTTCTTCGATCATGGCTTCATTGAGAGCGTTGTGCACGGTTGGCCGGTTGAGCCAGACCCATGCTACCGCGCCGCGAGATTCGATTTCGAGGTTGTGCTCAGTCATCGCTTTTTCTCACATGCGGAAGACGCCGAAACGTGTCGGCTCCGCGGGTGCATTCTGCGCGGCGGAGAGGCCAAGGGCGAGCACGCGGCGCGTGTCGAGCGGATCGACGATGCCATCGTCCCACAGGCGCGCGGTGGCGTAATACGGATTGCCTTGCTCTTCATACTGATCGCGAATAGGCGCCTTGAACTCTTCCTCCTTTTCGATGCTCCAGGTCTTGTGTTCGGCTTCAAGCGCGTCGCGGCGCACGCGGGCGAGGACGTTTGCGGCCTGCTCTCCACCCATGACGGAGATGCGCGCGTTGGGCCAGGTCCACAGGAAGCGCGGGGAAAATGCGCGGCCGCACATGCCGTAGTTTCCTGCTCCGAAGCTGCCGCCAATAATTACAGTGAACTTGGGAACGCGGGCGCACGCAACCGCCATCACCATTTTGGCGCCGTCTTTGGCGATGCCGCCGTTTTCGTACTTGCGGCCCACCATGAAGCCGGTGATGTTCTGCAGAAATACGAGCGGAACGCCGCGCTGGGCGCAGAGTTCGATGAAGTGTGCGCCTTTTTGCGCAGACTCTGAAAACAGGATGCCGTTGTTGGCGACGATGCCCACGGGATAGCCGCAGATATGCGCGAAGCCGGTGACGAGGGTGCTGCCGTAGCGCTGCTTGAATTCGTCGAATCGACTGCCGTCGACAATGCGCGCGATGATTTCGCGGACGTCGTAGGGCTTGCGCGTATCGGCGGGAACGATGCCGTAGATTTCCTCGGGATCGAAGAGAGGGTCTTCAGAAGTGAATGGCGGGGGCGCGGGAATGGGGCGATTGAGGTTGGCGACGATGCGGCGAACCAGCGCCAACGCGTGAGGATCGTCTTCCGCCAGATAATCTGCGACGCCGGAGATGCGCGTGTGCACATCGGCTCCACCAAGATCTTCCGCGGTGACTTCTTCGCCTGTGGCGGCTCTGACCAGCGGAGGGCCGCCGAGAAAGATGGTTCCCTGCTCTTTGACGATGATGGACTGGTCGGACATGGCGGGGATGTAAGCGCCACCCGCGGTGCAGGAACCCATGACGCATGCGATCTGTGCAATGCCCTTGGCTGAGAGATTGGCCTGGTAGTTGAAGATCGCGCCGAAGTGATCGCGATCGGGGAAGACTTCGTCCTGCATCGGCAGAAATGCTCCGCCGGAGTCGACCAGGTAGACGCAGGGCAGATTGTTTTCGAGGGCGATTTGCTGGGCGCGCAAGTGTTTCTTCACAGTCAGCGGGAAGTAGGTGCCGCCTTTGACCGTGGCATCATTCGCGACTAGGATGCATTCCTGCCCGCTGATTCTTCCGATGCCGGTGACGATGCCGGCGCTCGACACATCGCCGCTGTAGAGGCCGTTGGCGGCCAGCGGCGAGAGCTCGAGGAAGGGCGTTCCCTGGTCGAGCAGCAGGTCGATGCGCTCGCGCACGAAGAGCTTGCCGCGGGACTTGTATTTCTTGCGCGCGGCCTCGGAGCCGCCGAGAGCGACGCGGGCGGTCTTTTCGCGCAGTTCCGCGACGAGAGAGTACATGCGCTCCATATTGGCGCGGAATTCGTCGCTGCGGGTCAGGACCTGGGACGTGAGAACGGTCATGGGGCGCACTGCTCCTTAAGTGGTTTCCTTGAAGAGCTCGCGGCCAATCAACATGCGGCGAATCTCCGATGTGCCCGCGCCGATTTCAAAGAGCTTGGCGTCGCGCCAGAATCTACCCGTGGGGTACTCGTTGATGTAGCCGTTGCCGCCGAGGGCCTGGATGGCCTGGCCTGCCATCCATGTGGCTTTTTCGGCCGAGTAGAGAATGGCGCCGGCCGCATCCTTGCGAACGGCTTCGCCGCGATCGCAGGCCTGCGCGACGGCGTACACGTAGGCTCGGCATGCGTGATAGGCAACGTACATGTCGGCGAGTTTGCCCTGCATCAACTGGAACTCGCCGATAGCCTTGCCGAACTGCTTGCGCTGATGCACGTAGGGGACAACCACATCGAGGCACGCAGCCATGATGCCTAGCGGGCCGCCGCACAGGACGAGGCGCTCGTAGTCGAGGCCCGACATGAGCACGCGGGCGCCCCCGTTGACGCGGCCGAGCACGTTCTCCTCCGGGACGAGGCAATCGCGGAAGACCAGTTCGCAGGTGTTGGAGCCGCGCATCCCCAGCTTGTCGAGCTTGGGCGATGTGGAGAAGCCGGGAAAGCCACGTTCGACGATGAAGGCGGTGATGCCGCGCGACGCGGCGGCGGGATCGGTCTTGGCGTAGACGATCAGCGTATCGGCTTCGGGACCGTTGGTGATCCACATCTTGCTGCCGTTGAGAAGGAAGCCGCCGTCGGCCTTGTCGGCGCGCAGGCGCATGCTTACGACGTCCGATCCGGCCTCGGTCTCCGACATGGCGAGCGCGCCAACGTGCTTTCCGCTGATCAGATTGGGCAGGTGTTTGCGCTTCTGCGCCTGGGTGCCGTGTTTGGCGAGCTGGTTGACGCACAGGTTGGAGTGGGCCCCGTAGGACAATCCGATGGAGGCCGAGGCGCGAGAAATCTCCTCCATGGCCACCACATGCGCCAGGTAACCCAGATCGGCGCCGCCGTAGTCCTCGTCCACGGTGATACCGAGCAAGCCCAGATCTCCCAATTTCCGCCAGATTTCGCGGGGAAAGTAGTTCTCGCGGTCTACCTGGGCGGCGATGGGGGCGATTTCCTGGTCGGCAAATTGGCGCACGCTGTTGCGCAGGAGCGCAATGGACTCACCCAAGTCAAAGTTGAGGCCCTTCACTGGCAACTCCTCAAGTGCAGGCACGGATTGGGAAAGCTGTTTCGACGGAAGGTGCCGGGCGTCATTATTCTGAGAACAAAGGAGTTATCGATCCTGCACCTCTTCAACGGGGAAGGTTGAGATGCCGCAAGTCCCGCTCCGGGGACGACAATACACCTTGGGGCATATCGTAGTCCAGAATGGCCGGCGGGTCGGCCGTTTGCCTCGGGCGCAGGCGGCCTTCGCCGCTAAAACCATCTATCCCTATATGATGCGGCGGCGCGGACCCCTGGAGGAATTCTTGTTCCGAAACGGATCTGGACCCCGAGTGGTTGCAGTTTTCAGTTGCCACGGAGCTAAACCGTGCTACACTCAGTTCAATCGTAGGATTCGATTACGAAGTACTTGCCTGTTCCGAGTTACCGCTCTACACGCAAACACTTCCACATTGCGTTCGCGGTAAATCAGTAGCACATAGGAGCAACATCATGGAACAAGGCACAGTCAAGTGGTTTAATGACGCCAAGGGTTTTGGTTTTCTTAGCCGTGAAAATGGCGAAGACGTTTTCGTTCATCACACCGCCATCCAGTCGAACGGTTTCCGTTCACTGCAAGAAGGCCAGCGCGTCCAGTTCAATGTGACAAAGGGTCCCAAGGGCTGGCAGGCAGAGAACGTCACGGTTGTCTAACCCAACCGGATGAGTATCAACGAAAGAGGGATGGCAAACTGCCATCCCTCTTTTTGCGTCTGATTTCGGTTGATGAGGAATCCGCGGAGCATGGCCTCAGGTCTTGACAGGCGGGGAACTCCAAAAGCACTTCCTCGGGTACTAGAGCCCCGTTCAATTGGCTGAGTTTATGTACGGGCTAGTTCAGCCCCGAGCCGTTCGAGGCCTTTTCCGCAGCCTGTTTCGTCCCTTAGGGGAGAGGTTCAATCTCCCCGCAGGCATGTCACCGCTCCGACACCCCAATTGGAGCGCCCGGCCCTTGCGCAAGCACCAACGCCAGACATTCGGGAACCAATCCGCACCAACCCATACCTTCAGGTATTGCATCCAACCAGGCATGGCGCATCGCGGTGCAAGTCTATTCCGCAGCCATTACTGTTGATGTAGGCCTTCCTCGTGTTTCTCCATGAATTTCAAAAGGTTATGAAAAAACATGGCTCTTGCTGACCCCATTCCTGCCCAGCCGATCACGCGGCGCCGCTTCCTCAAAACGAGCCTTGGCGCCGCCGGCGGTCTCGCGTTCTATTCCGGCGAAATCGAGCGTCACTGGGTCGAGGTCACTCGGCGCGACATCCACCTGCCTGCACTCCCCGCGGTATTTGACGGCTTTACCATCGTGCAGCTCAGCGATATCCACCTTGACGAATTCACTGAGCCTTTCCTGCTCCGCCACGCCATCGGCCAGGTCAACCGCCTCCGCCCCGACGCCGTCTTTCTCACTGGGGACTACGTCTCCTTCGGCGTTGCGCCAAGAAAGTTCGCCATCGAGACCGCGTGGCAGTGCGCCGGTATGCTCAAAGACCTTGAATGCAAACAGCGCTATTCCATCCTCGGCAACCACGACGCCATGCTCGGCGAAGATGTGGTGACCGAGGCGCTCATTTCCAACGGCATCCCTGTGCTCAAAAACACGTTCGTTCCCATCGAACGTGCCGGCGCCCGCATCTGGCTCGCGGGGCTGGACGATCCATTGTTCGGTCATCCCGACCCCAACGCGGCCATTCCCGCTTCCATCCGCAATGGGCCCAATGAACCCGTCGTCGTTCTGTGTCACGCCCCGGACTACGCCGACACTCTGCTGTCTCAGCCAGCGGGACGGTCTGTCCACCTGATGCTGAGCGGCCACACCCACGGAGGCCAGGTTCGCCTGCCACTGATGGGTGCCGTCAATCTGCCCCCGATGGGCCGGAAGTATATCGATGGGTGGTTCCGGCTTGGCGGCATGCAGCTCTACGTCAACCGCGGCATCGGCACCGTGGGAGTGCCGTTCCGGTTCAACTGTCCGCCAGAGATCACGCTGCTCACCCTGCGCAAAGCCTGACTCAAAGCCTGAGTGAGTAAATATCCCCCGGCAAAGCCG
>PLXP01000246.1:11058-18782 GCA_003151435.1 Acidobacteriaceae bacterium | reverse complement strand
GCTTTCACGAATAATGCGGGTTAGCCCAAGTTCCGGCCAATGAGGCAAGTTATCCGAGTTAGGGTTGCCGGTCCTGGCAAAGTTCGTCCAATAAGTCTCCACTAAGTCGGCTAGTTTGTAGTCCGTGTCGCCAAAGTTTCCCGCGATGTTGCCTGTCTTGGGGAAGTATCCGAAGACATAAGGCAGGTCGCCGGAGTGGATAGCTCCCTCCGCTTCGTGTCCGGGGATGGCGTGGGCCAATTCATACTCGTAAGTTGGATGTTGCGCCGCGCTGTGCCAAATTGCCTCGGTCGTCGCAGGGCAATGGAAGACACTGTCCGCTGCCCATTGATCGGCTGTCGTACCGTACACAGGATCGGAAGATGCCGGCCCCGTATCCGCGAGCGCGTAGACTTTCAGAACCTGCGGGGCCAGCGAGCCGGCCGCGTTCTGGATCATCTTGCGCAGTTCCTCCGCCGATGCGGCGCTGCCGAACTCCCGCGTCGTGACGCCGATCAGCAAGGGGATCGGCGCCTCCTGGCCCGAGGCAAACACGCTTGCGGGCGAGCGCGGAATGACCCATCCATCTACGTCCGGAACGATGAGCATACGATGCGAGCCGGAGTTTGCGGCCATCAACTCCTTTGCCGGAACCTGGCGCATCGCCGCCAGCGGGTCTTGCCCGGCGGGAAGCTTCAAAGCCGCCGCGAACTCTTCGCCGGCCCTCTCCGCCTCGGCAAGTGGAGGAAGCCACGGATTGAACGGCGCTCCACTCTCCGCAATCGCCCGCTCAAACAAGCTCCTGCCCATCGACGTCATCAGCATGCCCGTATCCTGCGAGCCCGCTGACTGCCCAAACACCGTGATGTTATTCGGGTCACCGCCAAAGTTGGCAATGTTATCCCTCACCCAGCGCAGAGCGAGTATCTGGTCCATAAGTCCATAGTTACCTGAAGCATGGTGGGCTGACTCTCGGGTAAGTCCTGGATGAGCAAAGAAACCGAAGAGTCCAAGCCGGTAATTCACCGTCACCAGCACCACGCCATGCTGCACCAGCGTTCCATCCTTGTAGAGCGCGCTGGATGCGGTTCCGCCCTCATTGGCCCCGCCGTGAATCCAGAACATCACCGGCAGCGGCTTCTTCGCCGGCCAACTCGGCGTGATGACGTTCAGAAACAGGCAATCCTCCTGGCCCGTTTCCGCGTCGTGCCGATTCCAGCCTCCCAGGTCCGGTTGGGCGCACGGCGCTCCGAAGGCAGTGGCCTCCCGCACGCCGTTCCATGGCTTGGCGGGCACAGGCTCGCGCCAGCGCAGGTCGCCCACAGGCGGCTGCGCATAGGGGACGCCCAGAAATTCCGCTCCCCCGGTCGTCCTGGCCGCACCCTGCAGTTGGCCGGCATTTGTGCTCACCACGAGGGAAGTGTCCGCTCCCCGCGCTGCGCAGGGGTTGAACAGCAGGATCGCCACCATGACGGCGAGAGCAGATGCAATGAAGGCTCCACTTCTGTTCGGCAGGCAAAATGCTTTCGCCACGGGTTCCTCCGGAATGAATCGATGATCCAAAATTTTACCAACCCGACGTAGCTACTCGACCTCGGCGTCAGGCAATACGCGCGGTTCACTCAACCGGTGGCGGATTCGCCGTTTGAGGCTATGCTTGGTTTGCCGGTCTCTGCAGATGAAAACCCCGGTTCAAGGAAGGTTGAACAGACATGATGCGTTGGCTGCAATGGACTTTGGTGGGGCTGGCTGCGGCCTGCGCCATTGCGTATGCCTGTGACTGGACGGCTTTCAAGCTCCGCGGATCGCCGTCCGCCAAGGTCACGGTCAGTCATTTTCTATCCGCTCCGCTCAAGGACAATAAGCAGGAGTTGGACTATCTCGGCTCTGAAGACGTGGCCTGTTCGATCTCGCTCTTCCCTCAAGCCGGGCAAGACCCCTGCTGGTACCTGCGTCGTCACAAAAACCAGGTGAACACGATCTAGTACCGTGACCGTGTGATTTGGAAATTCCACCGATGACTATCTGGGTGCCCCAGGTCTCGCTTCTGAGACCTGGGATATTACATATCCACACGGTCGTACTACTAGCTGATGCAGCCAGACTTCTCCAGGAACAAAGACCCGGTGCGCGCTCACATGGCGGCGTGATGCGGATCACGACTTGAAATCACTGGTCCGGCATAGCATCGAAAAATCTCTCGCTTTTCCGAGGAGCCATGTACAACCGCACTCAAAACGATAACGGCACTTACAACACCCGCTGCCTCTACTGCTTCATGACAGTGGCATCGGCTGTCGAAACGGCAGGGGAATTGGAAGGGCTGGAGGCGCACCACATTTGCCCGGAGAGGGCCCTGGCTGACCTGCTCGCACAGCGTATGCAACCGCTTTCAAACTCCCATCCTCACTAGCCCCGCGGCACTGGACCCTGACCCTGGGGTTTCGGCGACGCGTCCGTGGGCGCCTGGTTCTGGGGCGGGTGGGCGTGCCCGTCTGACATCTTCTTGAACAACGCGTCGTCTACGGCTTTATTCAGCGAACTTGCTTTCTCAAACTCAGCTTTGGCCTCTTCTTTTTTCCCCAAGGTGCGATAGAGCCGGCCAAGCCGCCAGTGGACATTCACATCATCGGGCGTGAGCCTGGCCGCCAGGCTCAACTCTCTCACCGCGTCGTCGTTGCGGCTGGCGTCGCTATAGATAATTCCAAGATCGAGATGCGCCAGCGACTGCGACGGGTCGAGCTGCACCACCTTTTCCAGCAGGGGTAGGGCAGTCTCCTGATGGCTCATCTGGATGTCTGCATCGGCCAGGTAGAGTATCGCTTGCACATGATCCGGATCGTTGGCCAGTTCTGCCTGAAACTCCTGGACCGCTTCCGGATATTTCCTCTGCGTCCACAAAAGGTAGCCCAGCCCGAAGTGGACATTGGGCTCTTTGGGGTTGGCCTGGACCGCGGCGCGAAACATCTTGGTCGCGCCGTCCTTGTCTTTCATCTCATCCAGTGCTTCGCCTGCCAGCATGTCCGCTTCAGGTGACTCCGAGTTCAGCGTCAGAATTTCGTGATACACATCCAACACGCACTGGTACTGTTTTGACCACAGGCAACTGTGCGCCAGGGCCAGGCGCAACGGAAGGTTCTGCTGATCGCGAGCCGCGGCCTCCTTCAGGAAGGGTGCGGCCTCGGCATACTCAGCCAGTCCATAGTGCGACATGCCGATGAGGATGGTGAGGCGCTGCGCATCCGCGGAATCCGGAGCAGCGGCCTTGAGCAGAGCCTTGAATTCGGGAATCGCCTGCTTCAGGTCTCCTGCTTTGAACAGCGCCAGGCCCAGGTTCAGGCGCAGTCCCGGCACATTGGGATTCATGGCCAGCGCTTTGCGGTAGAACGGCACCGCCTCTTTGTAGTGTTCCTGACGCGCCTCAAGCAGCCCGAGGTGCGCATAGGGTTCCGGATTCGACGAGTGAGCCTTCAGATACGCTTGCCACGCCGTCTCTGCCTCTGTGTACTTGCCCTGCTGTTCAAGCGCCAGTGCCGTCTCGCGCTGCCCCCCTGGAGTCTTCGCTGCGGGGCCCTGCGCCGTGGCGCACGCCACTGTCAGCGCCACGATCAATCCCTGTTGTAAAACTCGTTTCACGCGCGCCCCTTGTACACTCATGCTGTCCCGCTGCATCTGCATCCTGCAAGAAAAACTGTTGTCGTGAGCCGCAATGATTCTCGCTCCCTGCCGCGGCCTGACGCAAACATCGCTCCAAACAGAAAGGGCGCGGCAGGGGATGCCTGCCGCGCCCGCTTGAGGGTTGAACTAGAAGATCAGCTTGCCGCCGAGTTCGAAGGTTCTCGGGTCTTGCACGGCGCTGACTTCGCCAAAGTCGCTTCCATTCACGTTGTTATGGAAGTTATTGAACTGGGTGTGGTTGAACGTGTTGAACGTCTCGGCGCGGAACTCAAAGTGAGCACGCTCGCCGAAGGCAAATGACTTGTAGAGGTTGGTGCCGAAGTTGGTGCGGCCGGGGCCTACCACGATGTCCCTGCCGGCGTTGCCGAATCCAAGGTTGGCGCCGCCGTTCCAGGCTGCTGTAGGCTGCGAGAATCCATTTCCGGAGACCCACTGGTAAATGTGGTTGGCATCTCTCGTCTTCGGATACTTCACCTTGCCTGTGAAGTTGGGATGGATGGTGTAATTGCCGCCCAATCCAACCGTGTCAGAGCCGCCGTCGCCAGGAGCGTTGCTTCCCGCCCAGGGCAGGCCGGTTTCGGAAATGACGGTGCCGGAAAGTTCCCAGCCGCCGAGCACGCTGTGCGTAAGGCCGGCGGAGTGCGCGAAGATGGGAAGCTTGTAGACGTAGTTCATGTTGAGAATCTGACGGCGGTCAAGGTTGCCGCTGCCCTTGTCATACCGCAGGTTGAAGGGGTTGCTGACGGTGGTCAGATCGGCGCTGCCGAGCTGCGAATCGATTTCGTGCGCCCACGTGTAATCGATTTCGAAGCTGAGGCCGTGACGGCTCTGCTGCCGCAGTCCAGCCTGGAAGCTGCTGTAGCTGGTGGTCGCGATGTTGGTCTGTTCGCTGATGCCGGTAAAGCCCGGGAATGTTCTCAGGAGCGCATTCTGCGCGCTCGTAAGTTTGCCCGCGCCGGCGACCGCGCGTGTTGCCATCGATGTGCTCAGCGGAAGTGGGTTGATGGGCAGAATCACGTTCTGGTGCCAGCCGACGTTGCCCACATATTGCGTAACAAAGATCAACGACGGAACGATCTCACGCTGTACGCCAAGGCTGTACTGCGCCACGGCGGGGGCGGGATAGCGGGTGTCGATGGTCGTCATGCCCTGAGGCACCGTCGGCAGGCTGGTTGTGGAGAGCGATGTTCCTGTTTGCCAGCTGGCGAACGGATTGCTGAACATCGTATTGCTGACGCCCGGCGTGTTTGAGAAAGGCGCTGCCGTGGCGATGTTGTAGACGTCGTTGCCCTGCATGCGCTCAAAGAACGTGCCAAAGCCGCCGCGAAGAACGGTCTTGCCATTTCCAAGCACGTCATACGAGAAGCCCACGCGAGGCATGTAGGTCTTGTAGAAGTTCTTGGTCATGCCGCGAGGCGTGCCATTCTGGCCCGCGATTGTGACGCCGTTCAGGTAGAACTGGGCTCCCTGGTAGGTCTGGAGGCCGGGGCTTACCTGCGGGCAGCCGGTGCCGACAGCGGTGCAGAATGCGCCGTTGCTGTCCAGCACAGGGGCCATCGCAGTCTGGTACTGCGCCGGATCGAAGCTGGCCAGGCGGTTGGCGCGTTCCCAGGCATGAGGCAGAGCGTCGTAACGGATGCCGTACTGCACGCTCAACCGGTTGTTGATGTGCCAATTGTCTTCGCCATAGGCCGAAACGGTCTGGTTCACGTAGTGGCGAATGTCCTGCGTCTGCAACTGCGAATAGCCGGTGCTGAGGCCGAGCAGGAAGTCCAGATACGAGTCGCCTGTGAGGCCGGCAGTCGAAGGAACAAGATTGGTCTTATCCCATCCGTCGTTGAAGTTGAAGTAGCCGTTCGTATTGCCGAAGAGCTGCTGATTCTTGATGTAGCGGTTGTAGCCGCCGCCGAACTTCATGGCGTGTTTGCCGTGTGTGATCGACACGCCAAAGACCTCGGCATAGTCAAACGCGGCGTTCTTCCACGGCTGAGACCACGGGTCGAATGCTGTTCCATACGAGCCGAGGTTCACACTGGGCAGACGGTCCTGCGCATCGGAAGCGGCCGGGAAGAATGACTGGGCAGGCCAGCCCGAAGGCTTTGCGTAAGCAGTGCCTGAAGGCATGATGCTGATCTTGTTGCCGTCGAAATTGAAAGCGGCCTCAAGCAGCACGTTGGGCGTGATCGTACCGGTCAACTTGATGACCGAACTCCACGATGGGTTGCTGAAATTGGACCCGACTGTCGGGTAGCTGTCGCCGCTCCAGATCGAGGTGGCGTACGTCTGGCCAACCGAGTCGCCGATGTAGTGCCCTAACAGTTGCCACTTGTCATTGATGTTGTGGTCGATGCGGAAAAGGTCTTCCCGCACTTTGGTCGGCTGCTTGGCCGACACTGAGGTCAAATCGCCCGCGGTGTTGGCCTTCGGAATTGCGCCGACACCATTGAAAGCAAGGGCAGCGGAATCCACAAAAAGGCTCTTTGGGATCAGGTTGTTCGGGAAGGGCTTTCCGGGCGTCAATTCCGGATGCGCGGCGATCGCCATACCCAAGGCTGTTGTTGGGCTCACAACTGGCACGAAGACCTGAGTTTGGCCGGCCGCAGCAAAGGCAGGCAGCACAAAATTCAGATCCTGCGGAGCGGTGATAAAGTCCGCGGTCGGAATGGCGTGAATGCCGGCGGGCGCGCTGCCCTGCACAATCTTGCGCCACTCTTCGTTGTAGAAGAAGAAGGTCTTCTTCTTGTCGGTATTGTACACGTGAGGGATGTACACCGGGCCGCCGATATTGCCGCCGAAAATGTTCATGCGGAGTTCCGGCTTCGTGGCTCCCGGCTTGTCAAAATAGTTGTGAGCCTGGATGGCGTCGTTGCGATCGAACTCCCACAGTTCTCCATGGAACTTCTGCGTGCCGCTCTTGATGGACATGGAGATGGTGCCGCCGGACGAAATACCGTAGTCCGGAGGATAGTTGCTGGCCAGCACCTGGAACTCGCCGAGCGCGTCCTGTGAAGGCATCATGGACGATTTGCCGCCGCTACCGCGGTCATACGCCTCGCCGCCGTCGATGAGCCAGATGTTGTGTGCCTGGTTCAAGCCGTTGAAGCTGATGGCGAAGCTGGAGCCGACTGAGGTCGGCATGTTGGAGTCGGGCAGGTTGCCGCTGACGCCCAGGCCTAACGCGGCCAGTGCAACAACGTTGCGGCCGTTGGTGGCCAATTCGGTAATCTGTTGTTCGTTGATCAGAGTGCTTACAACGTTGGAGTCGGCCTGCACCGCCAGGGCGTTCGCCTCAACGACGACCGTCTGCGTCTCAGAGCCGACCGTCAGGCTCACATCCACGCGGAACGTGTTCGAGATGTTGACCACGACGCCGTTCTGAGAATACGTCTGGAAGCCCTTGGCCGTGATCTTCATGTTGTAATTGCCGGGATTCAAACCGGAAATCTCATACAATCCGGTCGAACTGCTCGCGGTTGCCTTGATCGAACCGGTGCTGGGATCGGTGAGAGTGATATTGGCTCCCGCCACGGCCGAACCGGTTTGGTCGGTGATGATGCCAGCCACTGACGAGTTGGCCTGCGCAAATGCTCCTACGCACGCCAAAACAAGAAACAAAGGCAACAGGACAAACCTGTACCTTGCCTGTCTTCTGATGTGTACCTTCATCTGGACCTTCCTTTTCAAAGGGTTTCTACTGCTTGGTTGGCTCGGCTTGCGATTCGAACTTCTATCGCTTTGCCTGGTCGGGAATGAATCCGGTTAATCCGGATCGAGACTCAGATTGCCCTCGCCAATGGAGTACGGCGCGTCCCACGGTGTGCCAAGGCACACAAAGCCACCGCAACTCTGCCCGCATGAACCGGACGTTGCAATGGCTGCCGGCGATTTGAATTCGATTGGAGCAACTGCATTCATTTACCCGATGATCCGTGGTCGCGACCGGGCTTTCGATATCCCGGTAATGCTCCGCGATCCTTCAAGCCACGTGACCCGTCTCTCCGACGCGCTCCCAACACATCTTTCACTGGTGCACGCCGTTGGCAATCAAATCCTGCCAATCGCGGGGT
>PLXP01000246.1:0-11029 GCA_003151435.1 Acidobacteriaceae bacterium | reverse complement strand
GAAAATGTCCTCATAGCCTGCACCTGCCAGGCGGCCCTTTCCTTAACTCATGGATTCTCCCTGAAGATGAGCTGCCTGAGTCATTTCCGGACACGTTCATGCAACCGTCTTGCCCGCCTCCACGCCCGCCCCATCGCCAGGAAAGAGGACCGGAACTCTGCTAGCGGCAGCACAACCGGCTTGCCGTGCCGGAAACGCCCTCAAAATGACAGAGGCCCGTCGACCCAAAGTGAGCTTCCCATTCGACCGGCGTGGATCACCGCAATCGCGCCAGATCCCGAACCTGGCGGGCGACAGCCTCAAGGAAGGTCTCCACGCTGGCACCCGTCGGCGGTTCCAATCCGGACTTGGCCTGGATCGCCGAGGCAATCCTCTGCGCCAATGCCTGCCGCGTGGCCATGGGCATGTCCAGGCGGCGTGCGAAGAAGCCTTCCAGCACCTCCAAGTCGGCGGCGGCCAGCTTGGCAATGCCGGCTTCAGGCAGCGAAATATACGTGTGGGGTTCCGGTGCCGGCGGGCGCGGTTTAAAGACCTGGGAAGTAAACGTCCGCGATCCCGACTCGCCCCACAGCGGCGACTCCTCCTCGCGGTCTCTCACCACCAGGGTGCCCGCGGCCAGGTCGCCCAGTCGCTGGTGCTGGCTCGTCACAAACATCGTGATCACCCCCACCGCATAGAAAAAGGGAATCTGGTCCACATAGCGCACCAGGTTGCGCGCCATGGATTCGAACAGCCCGATGGGCCGCCCGGAGCATTGAATCACTCGGATCCTCGCCACGCGCTTACCCGGAGTGCGGCCGTTCCAGAAGGCTTCAAACAGCGTGAAATAGCCCCAGTTGAACAGAAACAGCGCGAAGGTCAGCAACGCCACGACCCACTGGTATGAGAGCTTTGAGAAGGCCTTGAGAGCCGGCTCCACGATAAAGAACAGCATTCCAAGCACAAAAAGACCGGCAAACCAGATCAGAGTGTCCACCAGAACGGCGATAAAGCGGCTCCCGATTCCGGCAAGCGGCATCTCAATCGCAACCAACTCCGGCGTTTCGATGCTAAGCTGATCTGAACTTAGGTCCATGGCGCATATCCTCTCCAACTTGTGGATTCGGAAGCGGCGGCCCCACTGGGACCGGTTGGAGTCTCTCCTGGCTCAATCGGACAAGAGCGGGCTGAGCCAGCTTTCCCGCGCCGAACTTCAAGAACTCGCCCTGCTCTACCGTCAGGTAGCGGCCGACCTCTCTGTACTCCGCCAGGACTCGACCTCCCGCACCTATGCCGCGCACGTGAACCACTTGCTCGCTCGCGCTCACCATATCATCTATTCCGGCCGCAAGACCAATCTGCTCACGCTGTTCCGGTTCCTGCGCGACGAGTACCCCGTCGTGTTCCAGCGCCACATCGGATACGTGGCGGCATCGCTGCTCATTTCGCTGGCCTGCGGCCTGCTGGGCGTCGTACTCACCAGCACCCGCCCCGAGTTCATGCGCCACTACGTGGGGCCGGCCATGATCGCCACCATGGAACGCCACGAGATGTGGACCCAATCCATCGTCAGCGTGGCTCCCATGGAAACCAGCCACATCATGACCAACAATCTCTCGGTCAGCTTCGCCATGTTTGCCGGCGGAATCTCCTTCGGGCTGCTGACCCTCTACTCGCTTTATGTCAACGGCATGATGCTGGGTGTCATCGGCGCCGCATGTCATCACTACGGCATGTCGCTCGCGCTGTGGAGCTTTGTCGCCGCTCATGGCTCGCTTGAACTGCCGTCCATCGTCATTGCCGGCGCCGCGGGCCTGCGCCTGGGCCACGCCATGCTGTTTCCCGGCGGCTATCGCTGGAAAGACTCGGTCGCCAAGGGCGGCATCGAGGCTACGCGCCTGGTGTCGGGCATTATTCCGCTGCTCGTCGTCGCCGGCTGCCTCGAGGGCTTTTTCTCCCCATCGCAAGCCCCCGTCTGGCTCAAGTTCACCGTCGGCGGCCTCCTGTTCACGCTGCTGCTGCTGTGGCTGTTTCGGCCCGTAAAGACGATTGCGACGCAGGCCTGAAAGTCTCCAACAGAAGCGGACACGATCGGCGTGCCTGCTGTGGGCCGCCTGGTACTCACACCTTCAAAAAAATCCTCTTCCGATACAGCACCCACACCGGAATAAAGCAGAACGCGGTAAACGAAACCGAGTAAGCGAACGCCGCCCATCCGGGGTTCGGGATATGCGCAAACGTGTTGCGGACGATTACAACGATGAGACTCGCATGCGCTCCCGGCCCGTCCGGAATGGCGATGTTATACAGGATCCCCGGCATCAGTTCGCTGAACATGTAGGCCCCGATCGCGTTTGACCCAAAAACCAGCCACACATAGGTCCACCGTTTGCGCCAGCCCATCTGCTCCACGGCCCAGAAAGCCACCGTCAGCAGCGCCAGCGAGTAGCCGCCCGCCACCAGCACAAATGAACTGGTCCACATGTTCTTGTTCAGCGGAAACGAAAGAGACCACAGGTAGCCCACAGCGAGGCTGGCAACGCTTGCCGCGGCTAGGCCCAGGGTCTTGGCCGGCACCGCCCTTTGCGAGCGCAGCCAGATACCCGTCAGAACCCCCATCAGCGCCGTTCCAATGGCGGGCAGGTCGCTCAAGAGCCCTTCAGGATCGCGCACGTTGTGATCCGGCGCTTCAAGATACAGGTGATACGGAAACAGATGGCGGTCGATCCAGGAGACAAGGTTCTGCGTCATATCCATGAAGGGAATGTCGTGCCCCGGCATTCCCGCGCCCGGCACAGGCACCCACCGCAACAGAATCCAGTAGCCCGCCAGCGCCCCCGCCAACGCCGCGGCCTTGGTCCATGCGCGGCTGTCCCATAGATAGAACAGACCTACGACGAGATAGCATAGGCCGATGCGCTGCAGCACGCCATAGAACCGCATGTGCGGCAGCGCAAAAAACGGGAAGCTGTTGACCACGATACCCAGCAGAATCAGGACCACCGCGCGCTGTATCGTGTGCCGCGTAAGTTGTGCCCGCGTTGCTCCCCGCGCCAGCCGCGCCTCGAACGCAAACACAATCGACACGCCCACCACAAACACGAAGGTGGGAAACACCAGGTCGGTTGGCGTCAGTCCGTTCCACTCGGCGTGGTTCATAAAGCGCCACGAACCGCCGCCGCCGTTGTTGTTCACCATAATCATGAAGGCGATCGTGATGCCCCGCACCACATCCAGCGACAGAAACCGCTGAATCGGCGTTGGAGCAAGGGAGGGATTCGTCATAGCGAGGTGTCTTCTCCGTGAGACTCAATTGCAGATTACCCTACGCGTTGAGACCGCGGTTCGCCAAATGCTTTCGCCGTCGGCAATCTCGGCGCTCAGATACGGAAAGCCCGGACCACGACGGCCCGGGCTTTTCATTTCTTGCTTTCCGATCACTGAACGGTGAGCACAACGCTGGTGGAGTGGACCGTGCTTCCGCTTGTTCCGGTAATGGTGACGGTCCGGCTTCCGGTTGTGGCGCGCCGTGCCACGGTAATCGTCATGGTGGATGAGCCCGCCCCGGTAATCGATGCCGGACTGAAGCTCACCGTAACGTTGCTCCCCTCTCCTGATGCCGACAGCCCGATCGCGGAGTTGAAGCCGCCCGTCACTGCCGTCGTGACGGTCACGTTGCCTGAACTCCTTCTGGCAATGCTGATCGACGCCGGCGATGCGCTGATCGAGAAGCCGGCGTTCGGATTGGTCACCGTGAGCGACACGGTCGTGGTGTGAACCGTGCTGCCCGAGGTTCCAGTTACCGTGATGTTATACGTGCCGGCAACGGTGGCGGAGCCTACGGTGATCGACAACGTCGAACTTCCAGTTCCCGTGATCGACGCGGGGCTGAAGCCCACGGTCACGCCCGCGGGTTGTCCTGAAGCCGACAAGGACACCGCGGAATTGAATCCGCCGCTCACCGTGCTGGTGATCGTGGAACTTCCCGCGCCGCCTTGCGCCACCGTCACTGAAGCAGGCGAAGCCGAAAGGCTGAATCCCGCAACCGGAGGTCCGGTGAGCGCTGCAATCAGGCCGGAATTCGGGCTGCCCCAACCCGTTACCAGGTCGTAGCCAGTTACCGCCGAATAACTCCCCGATGTGCCGCTGGTTATGTCGTGGAAGTCCGCGGCATAACTCGAAGTTACATTCTGGCTATAGATAGTCGGGTTGATGAATCCGATGGCAGATTGGCCGTTGGCCGCTAACTGCTGGTTGACCAGCGCGATATAACCGGCCCACATCGGCGCCGCAAAACTGGTGCCGCCATAGGAGTTTGCCGTGCAGGTGGTCTGGTCGGCGCATACATAGAAAGTGAAGTTGGCGTTTGCCGACACATCGGGCCCATTCCGCAGAGTGGTCGAACCCTTGTTGCTTGAGTTGATCACGCCTGGAAGCTTCTGCCACGACGGAATCGCGATGCTGTCCGGGCTGATGCCGCCGCCGCTGTCCACCCATGCGGTTTCCGATTTCCACGGTCCGCCCGCACTCGCCGTTACAAGGTCAGTGCCGCCGACTGAAACAACATACGCATCGTCCGCGGGCCAGGCCTCGTTCCTTGAAGACCACGTAGAGCTGTCACCCGACGCCGCAAAGAAGTTCTGTCCCTGCGCCGCCATCTTCTGGAAGTAAGGATCCAGCGTGCTGGGATCCGCCGGCGTCCAGCCCCACGAGCAGCCAATCGTTTTGGGCAACGGGTTGTGCGTCGTCATGGCGCTGATAATGGCCGTATCGGAGGAACCGACGTACACCACCAGGCTCGACAACCCGGGAGCCATCCCGATCGCCTGGGTAATGTCCAGCGTTTGCTCCGTGTCGTCGCAGGCCGGATACACGCAGCTCGTGCTGGTTCCATCCGTGGACAGCAGGCTGACCGGCACGCTGTTGGTTTGACCCGCGTTCTTGAAGTAGGTGGTCAAATCCGCAAGATCCGTCCCGTAGTACTCCAGCAGCCCCAGGTTCTGGCCCGCTCCGGTCAACGCCGTCCCGCCGTAGTAGGCAGCGCGCATGTCGCTGCCCAGAAACGAAGCCGACGGCCCGGACCCCGTGGTGGCATGAGATACAACGGCCTCAGCCGAAATGCCGTGGGCAGCCGCATAATCGCTCTTCTTGACGAACATCGGGCGCGGAATGGAGTAGTTGTTCAACCCTGCCACATGCCACAGGTTGAACGGCAGGTCGACCGTCGGCTCCCGGTCCGGCGAATAAAAGGTGCGATTTTCCGTCGGGTGCTGATAGGTTCGCATATTCACGTGAAAGGCGTTCTCAATCAGCGCTACGTTGCCCTTGACCTGCACCTCCATCCCATCCCGGCTTCCACCCACCACTTCCAGCCCGTACGTCTTGGCAAACCGAATCACCGTGTCATAGTCGTCCTGGGTCGGGCCAAAACGCGCGGTGAACTCCGGTACGGTCAGAAACTGCCGGTAGGTGGCGCTGCCCGGATCGTAGACCTGCTTGAGAAAGCTCTTCAATCCGGCCGGATTACGCAACGGCAGCACAAGGTCCAACTGCAGCACCTGGTTTTGCGGCAGTCGGCCGATCGCCTGTGCCTGGCCGTTGCTGACATCCTCGTGTACATGGCGGGTCATTACCGACTGTGCCACACTGGCGGCTGTCAGTGTCGACAGGGCCGCGACGGTTGCGAAGACAAAGGTGCTGAGTTTGCGGATCACGACTTCTCCTTGAAGTTGGGGGGTGAGAGGTCTTTCCTTCGGGGGGGCGGCGAACGGCCCTTGAGCGTGGTTGGATTCTGAGTCAAAACTTGGACTTTTGTCCAGTGATTTCAGCGCACGAAAGGACTAGACACCGCGTCATTACCATCGTCCACCCGCAAAGCTCTCCACTCTTTCGCCGGCGGTCCAGGCACAAAAACCCCGCAAGCATTCAGCGAATGCGTCAAAGCGCCAACCTGCATTTCGCCCGCCGCCCCTCGCTCCAGGGTTCGGGAATCAGCCGCGCGTCGCACAGTGTGCAGATACGCCCGTGGCTGCTAGACTCGCCCTTCAGGGAAATTTTGTGAATTCCGCTTACAAGTGTCCGGAGGCTAGCCGTGTCCGAATTGAAGTCCCCCGTCTTTGAACCATTTATCTCGCCCAACGAGCGACCGCCGGAGTTCACAGTCCGCGCCATTCTGCTTGGCTCGCTCTTCGGCATCATCTTCGGCGGGGTCACGGTCTATGTGGGCCTGCGCGCCGGCCTCACCGTTGCCGCCTCCATCCCCATCTCGGTGCTCTCCATCAGCATCCTGCGCGCCTTCGGCCGCGCCTCCATCCTCGAAAACAATATCGTCCAGACCACCGGCAATGCCGGCCAGTCCATCGCCGCGGGCGTCATCTTCACCTTGCCGGCGCTCATCTTTCTCGGCTTCGACCTCGAATACTCGCGCATCTTCCTGCTGGCGCTCATCGGCGGCTGGCTGGGCGTTCTGTTCATGATTCCCTTGCGCCGTCAGCTCATCGTCGAAGAACACGGCGTGCTCACCTATCCCGAGGGCACGGCCTGCGCCGACGTCCTCATCGCCGGCGAAAAGGGCGGCTCCCTCGCCAGCCGCGTCTTCTTCGGCCTCGGCCTGGGCGCGCTCTACACCCTCTTCCAGAACGAGAACATCTTCAAGGCGTGGCCCGGCACTCCGGAATTTCGCCCCGACTTCGGTCCTGCCCACATCCTCAAAGGCGCATCCGTCAAGGCCGACGCCACACCCGAGTATCTGGGCGTGGGCTACATCATCGGCCCCAAAGTCGCGGGCGTCATCTTCGCCGGTGGCGTCTTCTCCTGGCTGGTGCTCATGCCGCTCATCTACTTCTTCGGCAAATCGCTGCCCAACCCGGTCTACCCCGGCACCATTCCCATCGCGCAGATGGGCCCCAGCGAACTCTGGTCCACTTACATCCGCCCCATGGGCGCAGGTGCCGTGGCCGCCGCCGGACTCATCACCCTCCTCAAGACCCTGCCCACCATCGTCAGCGCCCTCACCGCCGGCTTCCGCAACATGCGTCCCGGCTCCGCTGCCGGAAAGGCCAAGCCCATCCGGACTGAAGACGATCTCCCCATGAGCGTCGTGGTTGTGGGTTCCATCCTGCTGGTGGCTCTCATGTTCTTCTTCCTCCAGTTCAAGCCCGTGCCCGGCGCCTACGTGGGCTGGACTGCGAACCTCGCCGCATCCCTGCTGGTGGTCGTCTTCGGCTTTCTCTTTGTCACCGTCAGCTCGCGCATTGTGGGCCTCATCGGCAGCTCGGCCAACCCCATCTCCGGCATGACGATTGCCACCCTCATGGCCACCTCCGCCATCTTCCTGGTCAAGGGCTGGACCAGCCCCGCGTTCGGCGCCCTCGCCATTACCATTGGCGGCGTGGTGTGCATCGCGGCCGCCAACGCCGGCGACACTTCGCAGGATCTCAAGACCGGCTACATCGTCGGCTCCACGCCACGCCTGCAGCAGATCGCGCTCATGATCGGCGTCGTAGTTTCCACCGTCGCCATCGGCTTCACGCTCAACCTCATGAATACCGGCCTGCAGCAATTCCGAGCCGCTTCGCAGCCCTGGGACCTGAACGCGCCGCATCAAGGTGTCGCGGTGCAGAACGACGTCAAGCGCCTGCCCGAACAGTTTCCCGTGCTCGGCCAAAACAACGCATCCACCGTCCATCACAAAAACGAATACATCGTGCTCAACGCCCTTGGTTCCACTGAGCTCGCTCCGGGCAAATACCTCTACTCGCCCTCCACCGGCCGCATTGAGGTGCAGTGGATCCAGGGCATCGGCAGTGAGAAGGCCGCCGCGCCGCAGGCCCGCCTCATGGCCACCGTCATCAACGGAATCCTCAGCCGCAATCTTCCCTGGGGCTTGGTTTTCATGGGTGTCTTCCTCGTCATCGCCGTGGAGTTGCTGGGCATTCGCTCGCTCTCCTTCGCGGTGGGTGCGTATCTCTCCATCGGCACCACGCTGGCCATCTTTGTCGGAGGTGTCGTGCGCTGGATGATCGACCAGGCTGCAAAGAAATCCGGCGACACAGCCGAGGCCGAAAGCGAAATCTCGCCCGGCTCGCTGTACGCGTCGGGACTTATCGCGGCAGGCGGCATCGTGGGGCTTTTAGGCGTAGCGCTCAAAGGCTACGAGTCCACCGTAGGCAAAGGCGACATCCTCAACTTCCCGCACACTTTCCTCGATAACACGGGCGTGTCGGTCGTAGCCTTCCTGCTGCTCGCGTTTTCGCTCTATTACTTCGCGCGCAAGCCGCTCAAGAAGTAAGACTCGCGACTCCGGTCTTGCGTCAGGTTCGAATACCTTCAAACACATGCCGGGTGCCCCATCCTTTCGCCGGCTTTTTGGCGAAAGGGTGGGAGACCACAAATCCACCCCACGCGCTGTCATTCTGAGCGAGCGTAGCGAGTCGAAGAATCTGCGGTTGCTGTTCGTCCAATGACCATCCGGGTACCCCAGGTCTCGCTTCTGAGACCTGGGCTTGCGTGCAAACATGCAACCACATTGAACAGCTTCGCTGCCGTCGCTTTCCCGCTATGCGGGCGGCCACGCCCAGCCCGGCGCTATCATCGGAATAGACATGGCAGACACCATTTACTCCCCTGATGTGGACGCAGCACAACTCGTTCAACAGTTCGCTAGCGACAACTACGCGGGCATTTGCCCCGAAGCATGGGCGGCCATGGAAGAGGCAAATCGCGGCTACGCCACTTCCTACGGCGACGATCCGTGGACCGATCGGGCTTCGAACGCTTTTCGCACCCTGTTTGAAACCGATTGCGATGTCTTCTTCGTGTTCAATGGCACCGCGGCCAATTCGCTCGCGCTGGCCTCGCTGTGCCAGTCCTATCACGGCGTCATCTGCGCCGACTCGGCCCACGTGGAGACGGATGAGTGCGGCGCGCCGGAGTTCTTCTCCAACGGATCGAAGCTGCTGGTGGCGCACGCTGTCGACGGCAAACTGCGCCCCGAGTCGATCCACGAGCTCGCCACCAAGCGCCAGGACATTCACTATCCCAAGCCGCGCGTCGTCACCATCACGCAATCGACTGAAACAGGCAGCGTCTACTCGGCGGACGAGTTGCAGGCCATTTCAGCCGCCAGCAAGGCTCACGGCCTTTCGCTGCACATGGATGGAGCCCGTTTCGCCAATGCCTGCGCGCACCTCGGCCTCTCTCCCGCGGAGATGACCTGGAAGAGCGGCGTGGACGTGCTGTGCTTTGGCGGCACCAAGAACGGCATGGCGGTGGGCGAAGCTGTTCTGTTCTTCGACCACAAGATCGCGACGGATTTCGATTACCGCTGCAAGCAGGCCGGGCAACTGGCATCGAAGATGCGATTCCTCGCCGCGCCCTGGGTTGGGCTGCTCGAGAGCGGCGCCTGGCTCACCAACGCACGTCACGCCAACGACTGTGCCGCCTACTTTCAACAGCAGATCGCCGATGTTCCAGGCGTTAAGGTAGTCTCGCCGGTCCAGGCCAACACGGTATTCCTTGCGGCGACCGATGAATTCTTTGATCGATTGAGATCCCGCGGCTGGAGATTCTACACCTTTATCGGCGGCGCGGCGCGCTTCATGTTTGCCTGGGATTCGAATCNNGCCGGGTACCCAGGGTGCCGCGCCGCAAGCACGATAGAATCCCTGGGGCTTTAGCCCCTGGGGGATTTCCCACAGTCCGGCACTGTTGTTTCAGAGAACCTCAAGGCCACCGTCTGCGTCGGACTACCGAAGCAGGTGCAAGAGATACCAGATTCCATATAGGCAGAGAACCAAAGCAAATTCCAAGCCGATTGCAAGCCGGGTGCCGCGCGCGCATCCAAACTCGCTCTCAATGAAATCAGGGGCGGTCTTGATCGCGGCACAGGAAGGTTGAACAAGAAAAGGTTTGGGGGCAGAAGGTGGGGGGGTAGAACGTTGGACTTCGCGGGAAGGGGCTGTCTTGGCTCGACGCACATAACTGTCGATGGGGATCGGTTGCCGCAAAGGGGCCGGTTTAGAATGGCTGTTGACCTGGCTGCCCACGTTGATTCCGTCCTTCGTCAGAACTCGAGCGGAAAAGCCCCAGCGGCTTACCCTCTGGATTAAAAAAGCGACTCACTCCGGATCGAATGAATCAATCATGTGCCTCTTTGCGCGAAGAATATGTGATTTAAGTCACTCTGCTTCGCAAGAGACAAGGTAAATACCGCCGGCAGTTGCTTCGAACCGGCCATCTTATAGTGCCCTCAGGAGATCTCAATCGCATGAAACCCAGCGGAAACACGATTCTCATCACCGGCGGCGGTTCTGGCATTGGCCGCGGACTGGCTGTAGCGCTCCATGCCCTCGGCAACCAGGTCATTATCGCGGGCCGCCGTCAGAGCGTTCTCGACCAGACCACGGCTGCCAATCCCGGCATGAAGTCGCTGGTCCTCGATGTGGAGCAGCCTGGAAACATCCGCTCCTTTGCCGCCGACGTAGCCGCTGCCTTTCCTAAGCTCAATGTCCTCATCAACAATGCCGGAATCATGCGGGCTGAAAAGCTGCTGTCGCAGCCGGACGACCTGGCCGACGCTGAAGCGATGGTCGCCACCAACCTGCTGGGCCCCATCCGCCTGACGGCCGCGCTGCTACCCCTGCTCCAACAGCAGGCCGGCGCCACCATCGTCAACGTGTCGTCGGGGCTGGCGTTTGTCCCGCTGATTTTGACCCCCACCTATTGCGCCACCAAGGCCGCCATCCACTCCTACACGCAATCGTTGCGCTACCAACTCAAATCCACCGCCATCGAGGTGCTGGAACTGATTCCGCCCTACGTCGCGACCGATCTGATGAGCGGCGCCAACGACCCTCGCGCCATGCCGCTCCATGAGTTCATCGATAAGACCATGGCGATTCTGACCACCCAGCCCACGCCGCCCGAAATCTGCGTGGAGCGCGTCAAGGGGCTGCGCTGCGCTGCCGGCGGTGGCCACTACGACGCGGTCTTCAACGGCCTCAACGCGGCCATGGCCGACGTTCACTAGCCCAACTTCCGCAGTTCGAAT
>PLXP01000014.1 GCA_003151435.1 Acidobacteriaceae bacterium | reverse complement strand
GGACCGCAACATGCTCAAGCCCCTCGTTGCCGCCGCTCGCACTCTGATTCTGCAATGTGTGCCTTGATCCCCTCAAATATTAGGCAGTAGGTCAAAGTATTCGTCGTCTTCGTTCTTTCCGCCTTCTCCCTCACCGAGCTGTTTCTCCGATTCAATAAACTCGATGCGCTCGATCCATTTAACCATCTTGTACCCAAGTTGGTTCTCGACTCGCAGTCGCAACGGGGCGCCATACACCTCTGGAAGGCGGTGCCCATTCATCTGTGAGGCTAAAAGGCATTGGGGCTTCAGAACATTCTCGATGCTCTGTGTATCGTAATAGGCGCCCCCATAGAGCGCTTCACCAAAGGAGAAAAAAGCGACGACTTTAGCTTCTGGCTTTGGGTGTACCAATTCGATAATGGCCTTCATCGGAACGCCGCCCCATTTGGCAATGCCGCTCCAACCTTGAATGCAATGATGCATTGTGATGTGTTCGACCTCACCCAGCTTTTCGATATCGGCAAGGGAAAGCTCGACGGGATTATCCACCAGACCTCCCACCTTTAACGTGAAATCTCGGAAGCCGTTCTCTGCCAGATGAGTCCAATCGCTTCTCACCGGCATCTTTCCGTTCGGCCAAAAGTACGGTGAGATATCTTGCTCGGAATACTCCTGCCGCGGAGTCAGTCGGTTCAGCGTGAGGAGTTGCATCGGATAGGTTACGAGTTTGAGGGCGTGCTGCAATCTGCGTGGTTGGTTCCACGAGATGTAGTGTGCAGCGACCCACGAGAGTATGACGACTGCAATGCCCACGAAACCCAGCGTCATGCCCCTATTCCCCTCATCGTTGGTGCCCAGCACGATGTGATTCATGTTTCGCGCAAATCCTGTCATCACGATCAGAGTCACATGCACCACGATGAACGCGAAGAAGCTGAGCATCGTGAGGAAGTGGATGGAACGGGCCGATTGCCTGCCGCCAAAGATCCGAGCATACCAGGGGAGATGATTCACTACGGCTGGCGACATCGCGATGCCAGTCAGAATGGCCAACGGGCCGAATACGAAAACGACTGTGAAATAGGCAATCTGTTGTAAGGCGTTGTATCCATAAAACCCGTTCGGCTCCGCAGGTAGATGTAATGTTGCGTAATGTACCCAGGTGTTCCATGCCTGCAAGAACACGACGAGGGACGTGGGCACCAAACGCCGCCATTGTTCGGTGTCGAAGAGCATGATGATGAAGAAAACACCCGTGATGATAAACCCGTGGACATTGATGAAGTGCCAGACCCGTGCGATACCAATCGTATGCCGATAGCCAGGCGTGCCGACGAGAGGCGAAATATAGCGTGCATCGTCCTTCGCAGTCCAGACGCGGTCGCGGGGAACCTTGAGCGGTGTCAACCGGATCCACTCGCTTCCAGGAGTACAGTCGTCATTGAAGTACAGACGGGGATGGTCCACCAAAATCGAAAGGCCGCTGCGGATCAGCATCATTACAAAGAGAAAATTGACAAAATGGCAGTAGCGGACCCAGAGAGGAAACCCGTGTGGCCCTGCAAAGTTGCTGGGATAAATTTGGGGGACCTGTGGAATGTGAGGCAGCCCCCCCACCGCAACCTCTATCCAGGCAGCGGCGATTGCCAGCAGAATTACCAAGCCGCTCCCTATCAGGATTGAAGGGCGAATCCAGATTCGGAAGCGACGGTCGTTGGGATAATACACCGCCCGATGTGCGATATCAAAAGAGATCATAGTCTTCACTTGTGGACGCGAGTTCGAGAACCCTATGCAATGCCCTCACGCTCCGCATTAGGACATTCCTCCTTGGCGACCCATTACCCAACCGGCCCATCGGCCGGCACCGCCGATATTTGCTTTGGCAGCAGGTGGTCGTGAGCTCAGTTGGATGAAGCAGAGTTGGGTCGAAGAGCCGCTTCAAAGATGATGGGCAATCGTATGGTCCCGACGCGTGAGGCCAGTGTCGGGGTTCGAGACCGTAAACCACAATAGTCCGTTTGTACCCCGATTAGAGACAATTGTCATTACAGCAAGTTTCCTGGAATCAGCTTCGTTTCAATTGTTCCGAAACAGAACTACATCATCTCCATTGCCACTGGTCTGTCGGCAAGGACGCGCTCACCACACAAGGAATGAATGTACTTGCCACCGAAATGCATAGCCTTTTGTAGCGCAATCTGCAAAATAAATTCGTGCAGCAGGCAGGAGAGATCAAATGAGGCGGCGCTGAAGGGCATGCATAACCGCCTCAAGTCGATTATGCGTCCTAAGCTTCCGGTTTATGTGGTGAAGGTGATTCCGAAGCGTCTGCGGGCTGATACCAAGCGCTTTGGCAATTCGCGGGGCTGTGGCACCCACCGCGAACATTCTGAGGATTTCAAGCTCCTGCGAGGATAGAGGCGCAATCGGCGCCGCCCCGGTGACGGCGTCTTCCAGATTGGCCACTTCTTTAGATATGGCGACCATGCGGCCGAAAACCTCTTCGCGCTTCTTTTGCGCACTGATGTCACGTACAAGATGAACAAGGAGTGATCTACCAGTCCGCCGGTTCAGAAAAGAAATGGACGAAAGATTGACCCAGATCCGTTCCTCACTTCGGGTAGTCACATTCAGATCGAAATTCGGTATGTGACTCGCGGGTTTGGCGCACCGCAACGCAGCGCAGCCCTCATGACAGACGTCCGTACCCAAAGCCCCGATTCCGTGCAGGACATTGGAGCAGGTCTTCCCCATTACTTTGTCCACGGGATGGCCAAAGAGAGCTTCTGCGGCATGGTTCCAGAAACAGATTTCGCCCGTCTCCCGGACGGCAAAGACCGCATCCGCTGTGTTTTCAAGAAAGGCGAACAGTTCCGCTTCCAGCATGTTCCCATACTAGAGCGTCTCCCCGGTCTGCGCCGGAACGTTAAAAATGGAGTCCCGTCCATATCCCGAACCATGTAAGGGCTTTACGAATTTACTCGGGCTCAATCTCGGACTCGTAGGGCAAAGTCAGGCTACGTTCTAGTACCGAGTTCAGATTGGCCGAATACCGGCCGAATGCCTCTGAAGAGAAGAGATCATCCCCATAGGGCTTGATCAGGGCTGCGGCCTGGACAGCCTCTCCGGCACTCGGCGTGCAAGGTACATCGTGTGAAAAGGAGACGTGTGGTGCCCGGTAATCCGGAAGTAAATTCTGAATCTCCCTGAGTACAGAATCAGGATCGAAGCTGGTGATGCGCAGGTTAGCTCCCTGGGCGCTCATCCACACCGCCTGTCGATCCGCCTCTCCACACTGAGCTCCCCTTGATTCTCCAAATTCCCCGCGGACTCCAGGGCCATTCCCCCGATACGCTGCGACATTGGCGCCCAGGCGCTCAGCCAATTGCAAGATGATTTCAAGGTCGCTTCTCGGCCCCATACAATCAGC
>PLXP01000007.1 GCA_003151435.1 Acidobacteriaceae bacterium | reverse complement strand
TCTATTTATGGCGGACACCACTAGCCACGCTGCGTGGCGCGGTCGATAAGATTCTTAGCGACCGCGCCAGGCAAAATATAAGGGCACTTAAAGGATGAGATATTCGCTACGCTCCGAAGCTGCCAACTAAGCCAAAGAAATGCTCGTATTGTTTGTGCTTATTGATGATTTCTTTCCCCGCCTACAGCAACTGTTGAAGGAGCCTTGACTTGCTCCTGTTGGCAGAGAGGCGTCCAGCTAGCAGGTGTTCCCGACTTGTCGCCTAAGAGCCACGCTTATAAACGAATATGCACGTATGATCCTTCAAGCAAAATTTCCTTGATCAAAATCCAACGAAGAGGACGAACGCTAGCTATGAAGAAAGCATTGATCACTGGGGTGACCGGGCAGGACGGAGCTTATCTCTCTCAACTGCTACTAGAAAAGGGATACGAAGTCCATGGCGTAAAACGGCGCTCTTCTCTCTTTAATACTGGGCGGATCGATCACCTCTACCAAGAGACTCAACGTCCGGGAGCAAACTTCATCCTTCACTATGGTGACATGACAGATGGACTCTCCTTGCTCCAGATTATGCAGAAGGTGCAACCTGATGAGGTCTACAATCTGGCAGCTCAATCTCATGTGCAGGTTTCGTTCGAACAGCCCGAATACACCGCAGACACGGATGCGTTAGGAGTGCTCAGGCTTCTTGAAGCGATCCGTATCGCAGGTCTTGAAAAGAAAACAAAGTTCTACCAGGCGAGCTCATCCGAGCTCTACGGCTTGGTGCAGGAAATTCCTCAGCGCGAATTGACCCCCTTCTATCCGCGGTCGCCCTATGCGGTCGCAAAGCTCTACGGCTACTGGATCACGGTCAATTACCGGGAAGCCTATGGCATGTTCGCGTGCAACGGCGTCCTGTTCAATCACGAGTCTCCAGTGCGTGGCGAAACGTTTGTAACGCGCAAAATCACGCGCGGTTTGTGCCGTATCAAGATGAGACTCCAGGATCAGCTTCTGCTCGGCAATCTGGACGCCCTAAGAGATTGGGGACATGCACGAGACTACGTCGAGATGCAGTGGAGAATGCTACAGCAAGAGCATCCTTCCGACTACGTTATCGCAACGGGTGAGCAACGCTCGGTGCGAGAGTTCGTCTGCCGGTGTGCAGAATTGCTGGACATGGATCTCCATTGGTCAGGAATCGGCATCACCGAACAAGCTAAAGACTCTCGCGGACGTGTGGTGGTAGCCGTCGATCCGCGCTACTTCCGGCCGTCGGAGGTCGAGACTCTGCTGGGAGATCCCTCGAAAGCCCGCAGAGAGTTGAACTGGCGCGCACACACCACCTTTGAGGAACTGGTACGTGAGATGGTCGAAGCGGATCTTTTATCTGCCCAGCGGGACGCTCATTGTTTAGAGCATGGCTTCGAGGCATACAGCGCGAAGGAGATGTAGAAATGTCAACGAACAACGGTTCTCCGTTTATGAAGACCCACGCGCGAATCTATGTCGCTGGCCACAGGGGCCTTGTTGGATCGGCAATCAAGGAGGCACTGCGCGCTCAGGGCTACGACAACGTTCTTTACCGTACGCACGCGGAACTGGATCTGCTAGATGCAAAGGCTGTCGACGATTTCCTGGCCTCGAAGAAGCCCGAATTCGTTTTTCTGGCGGCTGCGAAGGTCGGCGGAATCATGGCGAACCAGACATGTCCCGCCTCGTTTATTCGCGAGAATCTGGTAATTCAAACCAATGTGATGGAAGCGTCCCGTAAGGCTGGTGTGCAACGTCTTTTGTTTCTTGGCTCATCGTGCATCTATCCCAAAGTCGCGCCGCAACCCATGCCCGAGTCATGCCTGTTAGATGGACCATTGGAGCCCACCAATCGTCCGTATGCACTGGCCAAGATCTCCGGGATCGAAATGTGCCGGAGTTACAACCACCAATATGGTTCACATTATCTCGCCGTTATGCCGACGAACCTATATGGCCCCGGAGACAACTTCGATCTGCATACGTCACACGTGCTGCCGGCGCTCATTCGCAAGACTGTGGAAGCAAAACTACGTAAAGAGCAGCATCTCATCGTATGGGGCAGCGGAAAGCCGCTACGAGAATTCATGCACTCCTCTGATCTAGCCGAGGCCTGCGTGTTTCTGATGAATCTCGATGAAGTTCGCTTCAACTCTTTGATGCCACTCGATGAGCCTCCGCTCGTCAATATCGGGACAGGCGAAGAGATCAGCATTCATGATCTGGCCGAACTGGTTGCCAAGGTAATGGACTACCGGGGAAAACTGATCTTCGATGAGACAAAGCCCGACGGCACTCCGCGTAAACTTCTGAATGTGGAACGGCTCCACAAGCTTGGATGGCATCACGAGATTGAGTTGGAAGAAGGAATCCGAGAGACTTGCCAGTGGTATCTCGTAGAGAAGGAGATCTCGAAAGAAGAACTAGAACTCCATCCATGCTGATTTGTTCAGCACAGATGGAGCGCTTCAAACATACGAATCAAAGACGCGCAGTTCTTCTGGACGGCCAAAACTTTCGCCCGTCTTACTGCTTCTTCGTAAGTGGAGCCACAACATACAATTTGTTTGATAGCAGAACGTTCTGAATTTCTCCCTGAACTCCGCTACCATCTGCGTTTCCATGAGACCCACCATAAGGATCAAGTTCTGTCTCTGGAATAGCTGTGTAGATGTCGATATCTGTGCAGACGAAATCAACCACATAGTAACCATAGGTCTGCATTGCTTGAAGGATTCTCAGTGCAGGCAACGACAAGTTCAGCGAGGACAAAGTAACTGTTGGATCCAACTGGATCACTCCACCATAAGGAACAAGACCATTATTGGTCATTCCCACTCCGGTGCAGCCATTTGTGCTCGTGAGAATTCCCGCATCCCGCGCTATGGCCGGAAAAGCACGTGACGCTCATGTGCGCGCGACAGGCCCGGAAATTGCATGCGGGATCGGCGTGGAAGCATTGGTGGCCTCCCCCGGCTGGATCATGATAGGAAGCTCCGCCATTTCGGAGGCTACCGAGCCACCCGCTGTTCCCAGCGAATTGAATGACGTCGGAGCGCTGATATAGAGACCACTCGGTCCGCCCGTCGAGGTGTTCAAACTAGTCTTATAGCTGCTGATGAACGTGTCGCTGGATGGGTCAATAAAGATGACATGCTCGTCCCCTGCAGCGGTTGACGGGAGTTGTGTTGCCCAGTTGCTTTCAATGTGGTAGGGAAAAGTTACGAACGTGCTCGCATCGGTATACCACTCGCTGGTCACAAACAGATATGGAGACCACGCTGTAGCCACCGATTCGCCAAATCCGATGCCGTCGCCTTGTTGATTCGTATTTAGTTGAAGGAGTCCAAAATAGCCAGCCGGCAGCTCGACCCGGGGCCACTCGGCCGGGATGGGATGGTAGTAAGGGGCATCCGGCGAAAAGTCCATGCTGATGGCAGGCGCGACGCCGGTGACAGCGGGCACGGTGACCCGTTCGCGCATGCGCCACTGC
>PLXP01000009.1 GCA_003151435.1 Acidobacteriaceae bacterium | reverse complement strand
CGCAATTCGCTGCCGCTATGGGCGCGAAGGTTCACATGGTGGAGAAGTACGAGTGGCGCAGAGCCTGCGTGGAGGGCATGGGGTACACAGCATCGCTGACACCGGAGGACCGGCAGGCCGACGCCGTGTTCGATGCAACCGGAAGCGCCGTCGCGATGGGCAACAGCCTCGCTCAGGTGGCGACGGGAGGGCGCTTGGTATATGTCGGCCTCACCCGCGATCCGGTTTGCATCGACGACAGCCTCTTTCACCGAAAGGAGGTGACGCTGCTTGCCAGTCGTAACAGTCATGGCCAGTTTCCGCGGATCATTCAGCTGATTGAAGAAGGCAAAATCGACACCTCGCTTTGGATTACCGATCGCCTGAAGCTTTCCGAGGTTGCTTCGCAATTTCAGTTTCTGCCCACTCGACAGACGCTCATCAAGGCTATCGTGGATGTCAACAGCCTCGGCTAGTTGTGCAGATCCGTAAGTGAAAGACAAGCCTATCAAACGGATTCTCCTCATTTCCCTTCACTGCGTTTTTTGCTGGTTCGCGATCTGCTGTTTTCTGTGGTGTCCGGCGGAGGGGAACGGGATCTGAGTGTTCAGCAACTTCCTGACCAGGTTCTGACCACTTTGTGAATCATAAGGAGCGCCCGGTGCTGTAATCGGTGGCGAAGGGCACTTGGGACTCGGGCGCCGGGAGGGGTTCGATGACCACGCTGAAGGTGGTCCACACGCACCGGAACGGGAGATCAGCGGCTGGACCAGATGAACCTGTAGCGATAACCTGCCATCGCCAAAGTGCTCAATCAAACCGGAGCCGCGTTAGTGCACCTTCAGCCTCATTGAGCGGCTCACATTATAGGCACTGGCTTTTTTGTGGATATGTAGGTTATTGATAAAGGATAGCTTATCTTCCAGTGGCTGCGCTCAGCCTGGTCGCACGTCGAAGACACTTGACAGCAGCAGAAAATGCGTGGTACGCTCCTCCGTGAAAATGGACGGACCATTGTGGTTACGTTTTCTTCAATTTCAAGGAGAGGCCCATGCGAACCAGAGAAGGTAGACAAATGAGATCAGTGAGTCGCGCGTTCTTGTGTACCCTGCTTGCAGTGTTTTTCTCAACCGCCCTACTCGGGCAAGAATTCACGGGTTCTGTCAAAGACAACAGTGGCGCCGTCGTGCCAGGAGCGGTCATTACGGTCCACGATCAACTGACCGGTATCGAGACTTCAACCAAGACGGCGGGCACCGGGGACTACACCGTTCCCTACCTGAAGCCGGGTCTTTACTCCGTGAGCGCGGAGATGGCCGGATTCCAAAAGCAGGTCAAGACGGATATCACTCTTGAAGCGGGCAGAACGTTGAGTGTCGACTTCTCGCTCGAAGTAGGCGCAGCCTCAGAAACCGTGACGATCAAAGAAGATCGTGCGTTCCTCGACGTGGACAAGGCGGACCGCGGCGAGGTGATCGACAACCAGCAGGTCACGCAGTTGCCGCTCGACGGCCGCGAAACCACCATGCTCGCGGTCTTGAACGCCAGCGTCTACTTTTTCGACTACAACAACGGCTCCAACCCCGGCACGTTCAGGCATCCTGCTAACGACGACGCCAGCGGGCTTTCCATCAATGGCGGGCAACCCGGTGGCTCGGAGATGATGATGGACGGAGTGTCCAACGATGGCCCAGGGAATGGATATAACTCATCCATAGCTCCCGTTGAAGCCGTTCAAGAAATAAAGCTCGTCACCAGCCCCTACGATGCACAGTATGGCCGGGGGTCGGGTGGCGTGATGGACTTGATATTGAAGTCCGGCACCAACAATATCCATGGGTCTGTGTATGAGTTCGCACGGCGCACATGGCTGGATGCGAATCAATGGAGCTACGATTATGCCAAGTCACAGAACACCCCGGGACTCTCGCCGTATCAGTTTGTAATGGATAACTATGGCGCGGAGTTGGACGGACCTGTGTTTCTGCCCAAAATCTACAACGGAAAAGATAAATCGTTCTTTCTCCTTCAATACGACAATATTAAAGAACGCATTCCGGGCACGGGTGTTTTCTCTGTTCCGTTTCCGGAGATGCTCAACGGCGACTTCAGCAATCTGACCTATTGGGACGGCACCAAACAGTCGCCCGTGATCATCTATGATCCTCTTACACTCTCGCCCTCTTGCGCTACAGGCGGAGCCTGCACTCGCCAACCCTTTCCCGGAAATATAATTCCGCCGGGCCGGATCAACCCGGCAGCAAAGGCGATCCTGTCGTATTTCCCCAAGCCCAACTCGACCGCGCTCCCCGGGACGAATCCCACCGCGGGCGACTACGTTGCATCGACTCCGAGTACTAACAAATACCGCAATATGCTTGCAAAGTGGGATCAGAAGCTTTCCACGGCCGACCGGCTCTCCTTGCGGTGGGGCCTTTGGGAGAGCTTCAATCAAGCCGACTTTAACGGCATACCCGGATCGGCCGGCTATGGCCTTGAGCCTCAAGTTGTCCGGGATAACACGTTTACAGCGGACTGGATTCACCCCTTTAGCCCATCCCTGGTGCTGGATGTCAAGGCCTCCGCTTCCGTACGAACGGATTATATATCTTATACTCAGGCGGGATTCGATCTGACTTCCCTGGGCTGGTCGCAATCGCTCGTTTCGCAGTTGGCAGGGACCGGAGATCAGTTTCCCTCCGCCAATTTTGCCAACTATGACGGCCTTGGGAGCTATTACGGTAGAAGCGGTGGGCAAGTCAACAACGCCGGGGCTTTTTTCCCCCGACTGACCTGGATCAAAGGCAAGCACACGCTTCACGCCGGCTTCGATATGCGTCTCCACCAACTGAACCAAAAAGATACCGGCAGTTGCTACACCTCGCCTTACTGCAACGGAGACGGGGCCACCTTCTTCACAGACCCCATGTGGACATCGGATAGCATCATCGATCAAGCCGGTAGTCCGGGCACCGGCGACGACATCGCCTCGTTCTTGCTGGGAACTCCAAATAGCGGGAGCGTCGGCGTAGCCAGAAACTACTTTCTCTCGTGGCATTACTATGCGCCCTTTGTACAGGATGACTGGAAGGTGACACCGAAGCTTACGCTCAACCTGGGTGTGCGCTGGGACTTCACCGGTCCCATTACAGAGCGCCGCAACGAGTTGAACGATGCGTTCGATACCACCAGCATCAATCCTATAAATTCGATTACCAGCCTGCCGAACGGCCAGCCGATTCTAGGCGGCATGACCTTTGCCGGCGTCAATGGCAATCCGCGGTCGCCGTACCCGATGGTCAAAACCAACATTCAACCTAGAGTAGGCTTCGCCTACAGCCTCGACTCCAAAACGGTTCTGCGCGGCGGTTTTGGGGAGATGTTCGTTGACTCGGAACCCACTGTTCCGCCGTTGGGCTTCTCCTCGCTCACCCAGTTCGCTGCCAGCCTGGATAAAAACAAGACTCCCTACGCCCTCATCTCAAATCCGTATCCGGAGGGTTTGGTTCCGATACTCGGCTCGTCGCAGGGACTGGAGACGGATTTGGGCCAGGGCTTAACCGGGTTTGTAAGTTCGAAATACAAGATTCCAAGTTATTGGACCTATTCGTTTGGATTCGAGCGCCAATTGGCCACTCACGACACACTGGATATGAGCTATGTGGGAAGCCGGACATATAATTTGGGCGGCAGTTACAACTTGAACCCAGTAGCCAAGGCTTACGTTCAGCAGTGCAACCTCGATCTTGGGCCCAATAATGTTCCGGCCACCTGCGATAACGACTATCCCAACAGCCCGTTCTATGGAGTATCCGCCTTCCAAGGATCGGGCTATGACATAAATCCGCAAATCTGGGGCGGAAACCTGACTCGTCCTCTTCCAGCATTTCAGGACATCACTGAAACGCGTAACCTT
This sequence comes from Acidobacteriaceae bacterium, assembly GCA_003151435.1. Classification (GTDB taxonomy): domain Bacteria; phylum Acidobacteriota; class Terriglobia; order Terriglobales; family Acidobacteriaceae; genus Telmatobacter. Next base: position 5,663 of record PLXP01000009.1, on the reverse strand, counting down.
GGCAGAAGCTGGTTTAATTCTCTGCAGGTGACGGTATTGCACAAATGGAGCAACTCTCTCTCTCTGCACGGGACCTGGAACTGGTCGAAAACTATGGACGCGGGGAACTGGGCCGATCAGGTAAACGGGATTCGCTCAAGGACCCTCGACTTCCAGGATATGACTCACAAGGTTACAATTTCGGGAGTTTATCTGCTGCCGGTGGGTCGTGGGCGTAAGTTTATGGGAAACGCAAACCGTCTTGTTGATGGTGCGATTGGCGGATGGGAACTCGCCAGCGCTTATCTGTTCTATTCGGGCGCTCCGGTAGGCCTGCCAGGAGGCATGAACGAGCTCCACAGCGGTTACGTTAAGCGGCACAACGAAACTCCTCTAACCATCCGCGGCATTGCACCCTGCATCACCCAGTGGCAGCAGGACGATAACGGCAATTGGTCCAAACAGCCCGTCCCCTATACGAATTCCTATACCGGGAGTTGCGCTCAATCCGATTTCGAAATTCAACCGGAGTATGCGATTAATAACAACGTCGTTTACACGGGTATTCGCGTGCCGCCCACCTGGCTATGGGACGCCAACCTTTCGAAAAACTTCGCCATCGTCGAGAAGGTCAAGTTGCAGTTTCGCTTGGAAGCGTTCAATGTGCTCAATCACCCCGAGTTCGGCAACAATGCATGGGGCAACAGTTACGACACCTCGAATCAGGACGATCCCATGTTCGGCGTTATTCAGAAGATATATGGGCAGAGCAATCAGCCCCGCGAGGTGCAACTCGGACTGAAGCTGACCTGGTAGTCCTTCACTCTCATTGATCCACAGGGGGACTGCCGTGGCACGGGCAGTCCCTCAGGAACTCCTGATACCAGCGCTCTGGTTGGCCCGACTCGTCTCGATTCAACCAGGCCAATGTGCTGAAAATCAAGGGGAAATAACGAAGTCGAAATGCAGGAAGGATGTTGTTTGCTCACATCAATTGGGGCGCAGTGAAGTTCCTGCAGCGGTAGCACTGCGCCTCAGGTTGGTGGAGAGGATTCCGGTCGCCGCTGCGCAATCCAATTATTGACAACCGAAGGAGACTGATGGTGGCTAACATCAACAGGCGGGAGTTATTGCAGCGCGCCGGCGCAGTGGCTGCTACGACTGCTGTAGGTGGGTTCTCGGTGAAAGAGGGTATAGCTCATTCTGTCCGCGAAGCGGTCGCGCAGGAAAAGCAATCCAAGTTCAGCGCCACAGGGCCGACGGAGCCGTTAAGGCTACCGCCGCGAGAACACAAGGGTACCGTCAGAGTTACCTTTGACCAGTTGCCTATTAGTATGTCGTATGATTCTCCGACCTTTTACATGATGTCGGAAAACAACATCGGCTTTGGCAACTACACCGCTGAGACCTATGACCCCCGGAATTTCAATGGTAAGGGGGGAGCAGCTTCATTCGAAGCGCTGCAGGATAGGGAGAATCGCTATATAAGGGTGTGGATTGAACACCAATCCAACGCGCGCATTGTTGTGCGGGTGCGCCAGGCCCTCGCCAATAACCTTTACGACATCTCCCATACCGACATTCCCAGCGGGTCCCCCTATGGCAAAGGGGATTGGGAGGATCAGTGGTTCTACATCTATCCGGACGGCACCTACCTTGAACACGATAAGGTTTATACGGGGCTTGCGACGATGAGCCGTCCATTCGGGTTCGACCGGACACGGACGGCACGGAGACAATAGTTGGAATTGCTTGGAAACATGCACCAGGGGGAAAAGGTAGATGAGAACAGGGGATCGTAAAGGAGTGTGCCTTATGCTATTAGCACGAATGCTGTTGATTCTGGTTGTTTTTCTAGGCAGTTCCAACATGGGCAATGCCGAGACAAAGCCATTTACCACGTTGGATCAACTGCGGGAGTTGGCGGGTAGCGACCACTTCGCGCCTTACTCGAATAACCCGGTACTGCAACCGGGCGCGAAGGGCAGTTGGGACGCGGGCGCCCTGGGTTCGATGACCGTGCTGAAGGTGGGCAACACGTATCACATGTACTACGAGGCATGGGGCACACGTGGCTATAACGCGCAGGATTACAACTCCTTGCAAATCGGGCATGCGACCTCGCGAGACGGGCTGCACTGGATAAAGGATAAAGCCAATCCGGTTCTGCCGAAGGGCACCGGCAGCGCATGGGACCGGGATGGCACCTGGGACCCGTTTGTGTTGTATGAGGACGGCGTCTTCAAGATGTGGTACGGCGGAGGTATGGATGATCATGGCGGCTGGGGTTACGCGGTCTCGGCTGACGGTGTGCATTTCGTAAAGAAGGGCGAAATCACTCACGGTCTCGGCGCTGTCGAGGACGACCACGTCGTACACGACAAAACCACGGGCCATTACTTCATGTACTACTGGGACCGTAAACACGAACCGTATGGGTTGTACCGCGCCGAATCGCTGAACGAAACCGATTTCGATTTTGCTCATGCGGAGCCGATCAGGATTGAGGGACTCGATTATCCGACGATGTATAAGTTCACTCACGTGATCCAGAATGATGGGAAGTGGGTATTGTTCTTCGGCAAGTTCGTGCGGCCAGGGTGCAAAGGCAGCAGTACAGGATTTGCGACATCTCAAGACGGTCTGCATTGGAAGGCGAGGAATAAAAATCTGCTGATCGGAATTGATGGCGAAGTCCTCAAGGTAGCCGATGACATCTGGCTTATGTTCTATGGGAGGGATGGCTTTTTTGACCAGGCCGGCCAGGACATTCGCGTCGCGCGCTACAAAGGCAAACTTGCGGATTTGGCCAAGGGAGAATAGTCGGAGCTATAGGAAACGATTCGCAGGCCTGCAAAGCCATTTGAAAGTGAGCCAGAAGCCATTGCCTCTTTGGCAATTCGGGACGGAAGCAACGGAAGATCCGGCCAACGACGGACTGCAGTTCATGGAGAGTTGTAATGAAGAGGTTGCTTCAGTGCGCGTTAGGTTTATCCTTTGCGGCGACCTTGTACGGGCAGATCACCGTCAATGAGCCAATTCCGCACACGGCTACGATTGAGGGCAATACGGCGGCGGTCGGCAAACAAGAGATTCCACGAACGATTTTCGGGACATTGCTGGAACCATACACCGGGGGGAAAAGGCAGATGAGGACAGGGGATCGTAAAGGAGTGTGCCTTATGCAATTAGCACGAATGCTCAAGAGTGTCCAAGATCCCCGCTGGATCTCCGTCAATGAAGATTCTTAGCCCAACATCGCCGTCGAATGCGCCCGTCACGTGCACCCTACGCTTCAGAGGCAGCGTACGCTTGCTCGTCAGCGTCTGCCATACACCATCAATTGCCACCTTGAAACCAACATGTCCGAAGGCATCAATCCCAAAGAAATATCCGACCTGCTGATCTTCACTTTGATTGACGATCGGGACCCAATTCCATGGATATGTATTGAGCGCAAGCCACGCTGAGACGGTGAATGCGTTGCCTAGTCGGGGTACGAGCTTGGCTTCATCCGGTTCATCCATTTCGTCTGCCTTCACGGGTTGCTTGCACTGAGGTACGTGAGGATATCCTGAGCAAGAGTTTGTTTGCGCTAACTATTAGATAAAAAATCACTTACATAATCACAGTCTCCCGCCTGGACACGATTTACAGAGGCCCACTTTTTTCTTGACATCGAACTCTAAGACTTGTTAGGGTTGTGCGCGTCATGTTGGTTCAGCCTTTCAGTTCGATTCCCCAAGAGGACTTGGTAACAAAGGAGTGCCGATCTATGAAAACGGATGAGTGTCGAGCAATGAAAATGATCAGATTAAGAACACACGCCCTTGAGATGGTTCTATTGTTGCTTGCGGTCGTAGCCGGCTCCAGATCCCGTAAGCATCGACGATGCTCTTTTCCATCGTAAGGAGGTCACTATTCTTGCCAGCCGAAACAGCGTCGGATTATTCCTACGGATCATCACGCTGATTGAGAACGGACGGATTGACACGTCGCACTGGATCACTGATCGGCTGTCCCTGGCAGAGATCGCTTCGGAGTTTGCATCTCTCCCGACTCGGGAAACGCTTATCAAGGCAGTCGTAAACATTAATGGAACGCATTGATCGCGGCAGTCAAGCTCTGAGGCAGAGGGAAGGATGTGTGAGTATTGGTTTACAAATGCCTGCGGAAGGACAGCTAGATCTCTTGTCATTGGGAGCACTTGTTCACCGTCTTGATCCGGGACCGTGCCGTTCCGTAAGGCAGGCGAATGTCAGATTCATGTCAGTGGTGGAGAATTTAATGTAGCTGCCAATCTGGCCGATTGTTTCGGTTTACGAACGGGAATTGCGGCGGCAATGGTTGAGTACCCCATCGATGTGCTGTGCTGATAATCCATACGACAAATCGACAGATGGCAGGAGATCATGAGCGGCTTAAACAGACGAGAGTTACTGCGATTCGGCGCCGGCGCACTGGCGAGCGCAGCATGTTCCAACCCGTGCCGTGCAATGCAACCAGCTTGGAATCGCAGCGGATCTTCTTCCGCTGAAGGCATGGGCCCCGCCCGTTCGGTAGAGCAGTCGGAGCCGTCATCAAGTCGCCTTGCACAGTTGACGGCATGGTACAAAGCAATGGATTCCACGGACGGAAATGTTGTGCGCCTGTTCCAAGATGAAGTGTCGTACCTCATGGCCAACAATGCAACATGGGCCGGAACTGGACTGCAGAGGTTCTCATACGGCGGCCCCCACAACGTGAAGAATTCCTTCGTGAAGGGATGGAATTCAACTGATCAATCTTTTCGCTGGAACATCCATTCCGATCTTGACGCCGCCTATCACATCGATGCCCTCATCGGACAAAACAGAGGGGTAACAATGCGCGTTCAGGTAGGAACAAGAACGCTAGATACGCTCCTGCTATCCGATGCTCTGGACAAAGTTCCCTTGGGCACGATCTCTATTCCGGCCGGGAATAGCAAGCTGGTAGTTTCGGTACCAACGGGGTCATTCGATATGACCTTGTTTTCTTTGGAACTGTACCCCATTGTTGCGCAGGACAGGATTTCGGCCAAGATCCATCAAGCGAGGTCCAAGGCAACATGGATGGCACGGTCTCCGATGGGAATGATGTTCCAATGGGGTCAATGGGGAGGCAATGCTGAGGGCGAGGGAAGCCCCTGGCCCGATTGCTGTCGTAAGTTCAACTACGCAGAATTCGCAGATCGTCTCAAGAGCGAGGGCGCGGACTTTTTGGTATGGTCTATTACATACAGCGAGTATTACGTTGCAGCACCAATCACGGCTATCGACCAGGTTTTGAAAGGGCGCACTTCCAAGGTTGATTACCTCGATCGACTTTTGACGGAGTGCAAGAAGAGGGGCATAAGAGTGATCTTCTACTACCATGCGGGCCACGATCCCAACCCGAATTCGGAATGGTGGGACGCGTTTTGGACTGCCCCGCTGACATCCGGTGATGTCTATGCCCGAAAAGAAGAACCTATGAACAGATTCCTCGAAATCTTTACTGAGATCGGCCTGCGCTATCGTGACAAGTTGGATGGATGGATGCTGGATGACGGAGGGATTTACTATCCTGCTCCTTTCCACTTGCTCTCAGAAGCTCTCAAAGCGGGCAATCCCGATCGAATCATATCGTTTAACAGCGCCTCGGAGCGTGTCAACGACTTTGAG